>DMRR01000091.1 GCA_003455275.1 Bacteroidota bacterium
TTGGACCTGCTACTACTGCACCTGTGCTGCGAACTGTTTTTACAATCTTCTCGCAACTCTTGTCAACCAGATTGTGGTCATAAGACAGGAGTTTAATTCTGATTCTTTGTGCCATGCAATTTCAATGAGCTTTTAAAAAAGGGAGCGCAAATGTAAAAGCACCTTTCACATTAGCAAATGTTGAATGAAAAAAAATTGAAATCGCTCTAAAGACAAACCATAATCAGTTTAAATAATTGTCAGCAGTTCCAGGAAGAATTTTGTCAGATGAGTTTACAAAAAATCGGCTCATAAAATAATTATGAAGTTGTGTTATGGACTCAAAAGAATTTCCAATATTTTTACAGATCTATTTTTATTTCATAGTGAATAGAACCCGCACAGATAATTCAATTGAGAAACTTTTTTCTATTTCTTGGTAATGTCATTTGGGTTTTTACTTTTGCGTCCCCCAAATTGGAAGGTAAACTCTTTTCTACTGTAACATTGAATGGCTAAACAAGACCTGATTAAGCAAGACGGAACGATTACCGAAGCTTTAAGCAATGCTATGTTCAGAGTAAGATTAGAGAACGGACATGAGATACTGGCAACCATTTCAGGCAAGATGCGAATGAATTACATTCGTATACTTCCGGGAGACAGGGTATCAGTAGAAATGAGTCCATATGACTTGACAAGAGGGAGAATAACATTTAGATACAAATAACGAAATATGAGAGTAAGAGCAGCAATTAAAAGAAGAAGTGTTGATTGCAAGATTGTTAGGCGCAAGGGCAAACTCTATGTGATTAACAAAAAGAATCCACGATTCAAACAAAGACAAGGATAAAAAATTCAATATTAAAAAATGGCAAGAATAGCAGGCGTTGATTTACCAAAAAACAAAAGAGGAGATGTTGGTCTCTCATACCTTTTTGGTATTGGCCGTTCCGCAGGAGCAAAAATTTTAACTAAGGCCGGAATAGATTTAGAAAAAAAAGTTAAGGACTGGAATGATAATGAATTGAATGCAATTCGCAGCATCATTAATGATGAATATAAAGTTGAGGGAGCACTTCGTTCAGAAATTCAACTTAACATTAAGCGGCTCATGGACATTGGCAGCTATCGTGGAATCCGCCATAGAAAAGGATTACCCGTTCGCGGACAACGCACTCGTACAAATGCCCGTACACGAAAAGGAAAAAGAAAGACAGTTGCAGGAAAGAAAAAAGTAGCAGCTAAAAAATAATTATTAAAACCCGGACCTGATAATAAAATTAAAATGGCAGAAGAAGTAGTAAAAAAAGCCACCGTAAAAAAACGAACTGTTAAAGCAGACCCTGAAGGCTCTGTTCATATTCACGCTTCATTTAATAACATTATTATTTCATTCACAAACAAGAATGGAAATGTAATCTCATGGAGTAGTGCTGGAAAAGTTGGATTTAAGGGTTCAAAAAAGAACACTCCATATGCCGCGCAAATGGCGGCTCAGGAAGCTGGTAAAATGGCGCATGATGCTGGTCTTAGGAAAGTAGATGTATTTGTAAAAGGCCCGGGCGCAGGTCGTGAAGCTGCAATTCGTGGTGTTTCTCTTGCAGGAATTGATGTTGCGATTATTCGTGATACAACGCCTCTTCCACATAATGGATGCCGCCCTCCAAAAAAGAGAAGAGTATAATTTTTCATTCAATCAAGGAACAGAAAATCAAATGGCAAGATACTTAGGACCTAAAGCAAAAATTTCAAGAAAGTTCGGTGAACCAATTATGGGTTTTACTAAATCTCTTGAAAAGAAAAATTATGCTCCTGGCATGCACGGTAACTCAAAAAGAAGAAAACAATCTTCAGAATACGGTACCCAACTTAAGGAAAAGCAAAAAGCTAAATATACTTACGGGTTGTTAGAAAGACAATTTGCAAAAGTTTATGTTGAAGCTGCACGCCGTAAAGGTGTTACAGGTGAGAACCTTTTAAAACTACTTGAGTCTAGGTTAGACAATACCGTCTACCGCCTCGGTATAGCTCCATCTCGTCGCGGAGCTCGTCAATTAGTTTCACACCGTCACATTGCTGTTAATGGCAAAACTGTGAACGCTCCATCCTTCACTCTTCGTGCAGGCGACAAAGTAAGTGTTCGTGATAAGTCAAAAAATCATACAGCTATTGTACAATCCCTGAATGTAAAAAACCTTTCTAAGTTTAACTGGCTTGAATGGAACGGTGATACAATGACAGGTGTTTTTCTTGCCTCACCAGAGCGCGACCAGATACCGGAAAATATCAAGGAACAACTTATTGTCGAGCTTTACTCTAAATAAAATTTTTTAACAAGCAAATTACAAATTAACATACATGAGCATACTCAGTTTTCAGAAACCCGAAAAAATTATTCTTCAGAAAGCAACCGACTTCGAAGGATTCTTTGAGTTTCGACCTTTGGAGCCCGGTTTTGGCGTTACAATAGGCAACGCTCTGCGCCGCGTACTTCTTTCATCTCTTGAAGGTCATGCTATCAATGCTGTTCGAATTAGTGGCGTTGATCATGAATTCAGCACAATAAAAGGTGTTCTTGAAGATGTAACTGAAATCATTTTAAATCTTAAGCAGGTTCGTTTCAAAAAAGCAACTGAAGAAGAAATTACTTCTGAAAAAATTCTTGTATCTATAAAAGGTAAGGATGAATTTACAGCAGGTGATATTGAGAAAGCAGGAGGAAGTTTTAAGGTAATGAATCCTGATCTCATAATCTGTCATATGGAAAAATCAGTGAAGTTTGATATTGAACTTACTATTTCCAAAGGAAGAGGTTACTTGCCAGCTGAAGAGCAAAAGCTTAAGGATGCACCACTGGGTACAATTGCTGTTGATGCTATTTTCACTCCTATTAAGAATGTTAAATATTCAATTGAAAATACTCGTGTAGAGCAAAAAACTGATTTTGAAAAACTCATCATGGAGATTGCAACCGATGGAACAATTCATCCTGAAGATGCAATAAAACAGGCCGCCAGAATTTTAATCCAGCATCTCATGCTGGTATCTGATGAGAATATTACTTTCGATACAAAAGAAAAAATTCAGGAAGATGTAGTCGATGAACATGTACTTCACATGCGTAAATTGTTAAAGACTCCATTAGAAGATTTGGATCTCTCTGTTCGTGCCTACAACTGCTTGAAAGCTGCAAAGATTGGCAGTTTGTCAGAACTCGTGAAGTATGACACCAATGAACTCTTGAAATTCCGCAACTTTGGACGAAAGAGCTTAATGGAAATTGAAGCATTAATCATAGAGAAAGGTCTTCACTTCGGAATGGATCTTTCTAAATTCAAATTGGAAGACTAAGAAAATATTTAATTCAGAAATTTTGAAATTGTAAGTATGAGACACGGACATAAAGTTAATCATTTAGGAAGAACAGCTTCGCATCGCAAGGCATTGCTTATGAACATGGCGAATTCTCTTCTTGAGCATAAACACATTTTCACAACTAAGGCAAAAGCCCGTGCATTACGCACTTACATTGAGCCATTGATAACCCGATCAAAAGATAACAATACTCACAATCGCCGAATTGCATTCTCCTATTTGAAAGATAAAGTTGCTATTCAGAATTTGTTTGATGTGGTTGGACCTAAAGTAGGAACTCGCCCCGGTGGTTATACCCGTATTATCAAAGTAGCACCCCGCCGTGGAGATGCTGCTGAGATGGCTTTGATTGAGTTAGTAGATTTTAGTTTGAATCCTGGCAAAGGTGCAAGCGCTGGAACATCTGCTGCTGTTGAAGCACCAAAAAAACGCACACGCCGCGGAGCAAGCAAAAAGACTTCAGAATCAAAAGAAGAAAAGACAGTATAATATTTAACCAATAAAAAATTTTGGTAATGCTCCGGTGATTTTCATCGGAGCATTTTTTTATACAAGTTCAATTACTCCGGCAATTCCTTGTCCGCCGCCAACACACGCCGTCACTATTCCCCGCTTTTTATTTCTCCGTTTTAATTCGTGAATGAGTTGAATGGTAAGTTTGGCGCCAGAGCAACCTAATGGATGACCGAGCGCAATCGCGCCGCCATTCACATTTACAATTTCGTTATTCATTCCTAACTTTCGAATCACGGCGATGGCTTGCGAAGCAAATGCTTCATTAAGTTCGATTAAATCAATTGCAGTTAAATTCATGCCTGCTTGCTTTAGTGCAAGTGGAACTGCTTCCACTGGACCAATGCCCATAATGCGCGGATGCACACCTGCGCTCGCACAACTCACCAGGCGCGCAATTGGTGTAAGGTTGTAATGCTTCACCATTCGCTCGCTCATTACGATGGTGAATGCAGCACCATCAGATGTTTGAGAAGAGTTACCTGCTGTCACACTTCCGCCGGCAGCAAATACAGGTTTCAGTTTGTTCAATGCTTCGAGTGAAGTATCAGCACGCGGACCTTCATCTGTATCCACTACAAAAGTTTTCAATTCTCGTTTTCCCTTTTCATTGATTGAAACTTCTTCAACGGAAATCGGAGCAATCTGATTTTTGAAATATCCATTATTGATTGCCTTCACTGCTTTCTTATGACTCTCATAAGAAAAAATATCCTGTTCTTCGCGAGTGACATTGTATTCGTGAGCCACAGCTTCTGCAGTCAGTCCCATACTTAAATAATATTCCGGGGTAGATTTCGAAACAGTAAAGTTGGGAACTGTTTTCCACCCAACAGTAGGCACGAGCGACATACTTTCTGTTCCACCGGCAATAATGCAATCAGCCATGCCGGCACGAATTTTTGCAGTTGCAATTGCAATGGTTTCTAATCCGCTTGCGCAATAGCGATTCACTGTCATGCCGGGAACATTCATGGGAAGCGCGCGCACTGATATCATGCGACCAATCTGTAATCCCTGCTCGGCTTCGGGCACTGCATTGCCAACAATCAAATCATCAACATGCTCCGGCTCTAACTGTGGAACAGTAGCGAGTAATTGGCGAATGGTTTCTACTGCCAGATCATCCGGACGGGTGAATCGGAATCCTCCCTTCTTTGCTTTACCTACTGCGGTACGCAATCCCGCAACGATGTATGCTTCTTGATTCAAGTTATTAGTTATTTGTTATTCGTTATTAGTAAACCGCTGATTGCTCTTATGAGAATCAAATGTAAAACCATGAAGCGGATGGAATAGTTTCAATGAAAAAATTAGTAAACAGTTTGATTGGATAATCTTTTCTTACTTGCGAAATAGTATCGGGTTGCATCGAATTCTTATTTTGATACATGAGTTGATAGATTCTTAAAACAAAATTTGGTCGCAATATTTTATTAATCGTATATTTGCGATATAAGATAAAAGAAATGGCTTTCAACAAGAAAGATGAATTCACCCAAAAGGAAAATGAGCTGTCGGATTTCGCCAATGCAATCTCGCATCCTGCGCGGGTGGCAATCCTGAAAGAAATAGCGAAGCGCGAAACCTGTATCTGTGGCGAGATAGTGGAAGTGTTGCCGCTCGCGCAAAGCACCGTGTCGCAGCATTTGAAAGAATTATTGAAAGCCGAACTCATTAAGGGAACCGTGGACGGCGCTAAATCCTGCTACTGCATCAACTGGAAAACATTTGAGCGGTTCGAGAAAATCTTCAATGGATTTTTTACAAAGACCAATTCCAATAATCCCAAATGTTGCTAACCATGTTTAATGTAGAAATCATTCCGGCTGAAAAACTTGACAGCATCATTCCTCTGCTTAAAATACTGAATCCTGAAATCTCATTTGAAGTAATTGAGAAGCGACTGCATGAAATCAGAATTTCAAACTACCAGTGTGTTGGAGTTTATTCGGATAATCAACTAATAGCAATCTCAGGTCTATGGATACTGAACAAGATATACGCAGGCAAACACATTGAACCTGACAATGTGGTGGTGCATCCTGATTTCAGGAATAAGGGAGTAGGAGAACTGATGATGAACCGGATTCACGAATATGCAATTGAGCAGGGTTGCCTTACTTCAGAATTGAATGCCAGAATTGTAAACGAGGACGGTGCGCGCTTCTGGAAAAAGCAAGGATATGAAGTAGTGGGTTATCATTTTATAAAGAAACTTCATTCGGGAGACGATAAAAATTCTTTCAATTCATGTCTTTCGAAGCGTGAATCAGAAAGTAAAAATCATTAACAATTAAAATAAAATCAAATGACAAATTCATTTCCGCGCATGCATGTAAGCTTATATGTGAGTGACCTTTCAAAGTCAATCGAATTCTACAATTTCTTTTTCGGTGCGGAGCCGGTGAAAGTGAAACCAGCTTATGTGAAATATTTGTTAGAAAATCCTTCGCTGATTATCTCGTTCGTAGAGAACAAAGAGAGAGTGCAGCAAAACTTTGGTCACCTTGGATTCCAGGTTGAAACAGTCGAAGACCTTAACATCAAACTCTGGGAAGCGAAAAAGAAAAACATTGTTTCTAAAGAAGAAAAAGGAACCAACTGTTGCTATGCAAAGCAGGATAAATTTTGGGCAACTGATCCGGATGGCGTGCAATGGGAAGTGTATTACTTTCATGAAGATGCAGAGTTCAACGACCCGCATTATGAAATGAGCGAAGCAGCTGTGTGTTGCACATCTGCTGAAAAGAAAAATGCTGAAGCAACTCCAAGTGCTTGCTGCTGAAAACTGATTTGTCAAAACTGAAACAAATAATTTCGAGCAATGAAACCAATTCAACTCTTAACGCTCGTGATTGCAACGGCAATCACTGTAGCGTCATGTAATCAGCAGCCGGATAAAAAAATGCAAGCCACAAACGCCACAGACAAATGCACGGACACTTGCTGCAAGAAACCAGAGAGCAATAAACTCGTGTGCAAACTCACTTCTCCTGAATTGCGAGAACGAAAAGCTACTGTGCTTGCCTCACTGAAAAAACAAGTGCTCGAAAAAAAAGAGTTAAAGAATGGCTACTCGTTCCGTTTTGCAGGGAACGATAAAACGATTGATGAACTTACTGATTTCATAAAATCAGAAAGGCAGTGCTGTGGATTTTTTACTTTCAACTTGCAACTAACAGGAGATACAAGTGCCGTGTGGCTTACACTCACTGGTCCGCAGGATGCAAAGAATTTTATCTCTGACGAAATGAATCTTTGATTTATGAATTCAAAAATCAAAGTGTTGTTCTTGTGTATTCATAACTCCGCAAGGAGTCAAATGGCGGAAGCTTATTTGAAAAAATATGGAGGAGAAAAATTTCATGTAGAGAGCGCAGGACTCGAATCAGGAAAACTGAATCCTTTTGCTGTGCGAGTGATGATGGAAGAAGGAATAGATATTTCCAACAACCCAACTCAGTTGGCTGACGACTTGGTTCACGACAATCGCTCGTTCGATTTTGTAATCACCGTTTGCGATGAAGCGAGCGCAGAACGCTGCCCCATTTTTCCTGGGAAGCATACTAAACTTCATTGGAGTTTTGCAGATCCATCTTCATACAAAGGTAGCGATGAAGAGAAACTCAACTTCACCCGCGGTGTTCGGGATGAAATCCGGAGCGCAATAAAGAAGTTTCTGATGGAGATGAATTATTCCCGTTAGGGAATTTATATTGGTAGAAAAAAATTTATTCAAACCACCTCCCGTAGGGATGAAATGAATTCAGAAATGGCAAACACATACACACAAATTCATTTACAATTTGTTTTCGCAGTGAAGTATCGCGAAGGATTAATTCAATCTCGGTGGAAAGATGAACTCTATAAATACATCACAGGAATTGTTCAAAACCATAATCACAAATTGCTTGCAATAAACGGGATGCCCGACCATATTCATTTGCTTGTCGGGTTAAGACCTTCGCAATCTATTTCTGAACTGATGCAAGATGTAAAGGGAGATTCTTCGAAATGGATAAATCAAAATAAATTAGTAAAAGGAAAGTTTGAGTGGCAGGAAGGTTATGGCGCCTTCTCTTACAGTAAATCGCAAGTGCCTGATGTGATCAGATATATTCAAAATCAGGAATTGCATCATCAGAAAAAAACATTTGCGGAAGAGTATTTAGAGTTCCTCAACAAATTTGAAATTGAATATGATTAACGATACATATTTAGAATGCCGGAATAAGGTTGCGTCCCTACGGGACGCCTCATAATTGTCCGATTTTTTTTCTACCGATATCTTGTCCCTATGGGACACGATTGATAAACGCCCATGTTGTTCCGTAGGAACAAAATGTTGGTAGCAACAATTGCATGGAACAAAATGGTGTCCCATAGGGACACAACAATGAGCGAAATGATTTTGCGCGAATAAAGTTGCATCCCTACGGGACGCCGCATAATTCTCCGATTTTTCTTCTACCAATATCTTGTCGCTATGCGACAAATTTTTTCACTGTGATTGATGATTCGATTTTGCTTCTATCAATATCTTGTCGCTACGCGACAAATTTTTTCGCGGCACTTGATGTCCCGGAGGGACAAAAAATCGGTAGCAATAATTGTTATGAATAAATTGGTGTCCCGTAGGGACACAACAATGAACGAAATGAATTTTCGCCGATGTGGTTGCGTACCTAAGGGACGCCGCGTTATTGTTTGGTTTTTCTTCTACCAATTTCTTGTCCCTATGGGACAATCTCTTAATTACCTCCTAATGCCTTTCTCACCGCCGGAGCTACTACCGTTCCGAACAATTCTATTGAACGCATCACCTTCATATGCTCCATCGCTCCTACACTCATGTATGCAAGAAAACGGTTCATCTTAAATAGCTCGTGCTCGTAAAGAATTTTATCTATCACTTGCTGCGGGCTTCCAATCAGTAATGCGCCTTTTGGTGACAACATATAATCATACTGTTCGCGGGTCATTGGTTGCCAGCCGCGCTCGCGCCCAATTTTTGCCATTACAGCAGAGAAGGGCGGAAAAAATTCATCCGCAGTTTTCTTAGAATCATCACCGATGAACATGTGGGAGTTAATGCTCATCCCGATATTGGTTGCATCATGACCTGCATCAGCAGCAGCGCGGCGAAACAGATTAACCACCGGCACAAACTGCTGAGGTGTTCCGCCAATTATGGCGAGCGCCATCGGTAACCCGAGAGAACCTGCACGCACTGCGGATTCCGGGGTGCCTCCAATGGCAATCCATATTGGAATTTTTTTATTCGCAGGCCGCGGATAGACACCGAGGTTGTTGATTGCCGCACGATGATTCCCTCTCCACGAAACTTTTTCCGATTCATTCAACTTTAAAAGCAGTTCTAATTTTTCGGAGAACAGTTCATCGTAATCATTCAGGTTGTAACCGAATAGCGGAAAAGATTCAATGAACGAACCGCGTCCTGCCATGATCTCGGCGCGCCCGTTACTAAGCAGGTCAACCGTAGCAAATTGCTGAAACACCCGAACAGGATCATCGGAGCTGAGAACAGTGACCGCGCTGCTGAGTTTAATGTTTTTGGTAACCGATGCAGCCGCACCCAGAATCACAGCTGGTGCAGAGGCAAGAAACTCAGGGCGGTGATGTTCGCCTATTGCATACACATCAAGCGCAAGCTCGTCTGCGAGTTTTATTTCTTCCATCAGGTGGGCGAGGCGCTGCTGCGGAGTTACCGTAGAATCTGCACTGAGCGGCAGCTCAGCAAATGAGTAAAGTCCAAGTTCCATAATTGATTACTGCAAATACAGTTTTTATATGGAAGGTTCCAAAAGAAAGGTTTAGAAAAGAGTTTGGAGAAATGAAAGTATTGAATCGGCGGGTAAGAATTCACGCCCTAAATAATTAATTCATTGCCTGAAATTATTGGAGCAATGTTTTTTCATCATTTAAATTCACGCACAAATTTTCAAAATGAAAAAATTTATTGCTCTCGCAGTTCTTTCCGCTCTCTTGATTTCAAAAAATGAAACTTCTTATGCGCAGGTAAGTGCAATGCCATTCAACATGGGATTCTCTGCTTACACAGCAATTGTAGGCGACACACTTTCTCATCCTATGGATGATGATAACAATTATCCGCTTCAACCGATCGGTTTCAGTTTTGTTTTTAATGGAAATGCTTACACCAATTTTGGAGCGAGTGCAAATGGCTACATACGGTTGGGAGCTGTTACTTCCACTTCTTATTCAGCTTCCAGCTTAACCACTAATTATATCTGTGCGCTTCAGCAAGATTTGCAGAATTATTTTCCGGGAGGAACACTTGAGTATTCTACGGTGGGAACAGCACCTAACAGAATTCTTATTGTTCAATGGAATAACTGGGGAAGATTTGCAACTCCATTATGCCATTTCAATTTTCAAATCTGGCTGTATGAAACAACCAATGCAATTGAGTTTCATTACGGAAACTGCACGAGTGGATTTAACGGCAGTTTACCTTTTGAAGTCGGCTTAGTTGGCAACGGCTCTTCAGATTTTAATTTAAGAAAGACGCTTAGTAACGACTGGCTTTTCAGTCAGGCAAAAAATCAATTAAGCATTGGCGGTATGCAGCTAAACTCACTCACGAATTTTCCGAGTGGGTTGGTTTACATTTTCGGAAATAGTGGATCAAGTTCTGCCGGATTTCTTTCCTTCCTTAATGGAAAAATTTACAACGATGCAAATGGAAATGGTGTGCAGGATGCCGGAGAAAACGGAATAGCTAATGCAATTGTTCACGAAACCAATTACAATCATTTTGCAAACACTGATACCGGTGGAAACTATCATCTCTTTTTCACTGATTCTACTCTTACTTACAATCTAGTTACCAGCCCATTTATGTACTGGACTCAAACCAGTTCGCCCTCGGTTTGGAGTATTACGCCGCAAACACAAAGCTGCAGCGGTAATGATTTCGGTTGGCATCCTACTCCAAATGTTCACGATCTGACACTTGCTCAGTCCTATGCAAATCATATTGGATTTATCTGGAATCACACAGCCTACTTTACTGTTACAAATAGCGGAACCGTGACTGAAAGCGGGACCCTGCAAATGGTAAAAGATGCACATCTTATTTGCTCTGGTGCTTTACCAAGTGGAGCCATAATCAGCGGCGATACCATTACCTGGTCATTCAGTAATCTGGCTCCGTTGGCGCATACTAATTTTTCTATTCAGTATGTTTCAGATACTACCGTGAATCTCAATGACACCTTGCACAATTCAATTGTACTTACTCCTTCAGGTACAGATGCAAATCCTGCAGACAACAATGCTTCTGAAACTATAATTGCTGATCTTGCGTGGGATCCAAACGGCATCACTGTTTCACCGGACGGAGATATTTTGAACGGAACACAGCTTTCGTTCACTGTTCACTTTCAAAACACAGGAAGCGCTGCGGCGCAGAATGTAAAAGTGCTCGATACACTTGATGCAAATCTTGATAAGTTGAGCTTTGCCATCACAGGAAGCAGTCATCCTATTACTTCCTGGAGCATGACCGGAAACGGAAATCTTCAATTCAATTTTCAGAACATAATGTTGCCAGATAGCGTAACCAATTTCGCAGGAAGCACCGGATTCATTACTTATCGCATCAATCCGTTGCCTTCACTGGCTCTGGGAACTCAGTTGCATAACAATGCATCCATTGTGTTTGATTTTAATCCACCTGTGGGAACCAACACAACTCTCAACACCATTGTTGAATCAACGGAGGTACAAAATGTAAATGCCAATCAGCAGCAACTTTCTTTCTTCCCAAATCCTGCATATGATGAGTTGATGATTCAATCTGCTCGTTCGATTGAAAGAATTGAACTCGCTGATGTGAGTGGACGAATTGTGAAAACAGTTTATGGTAAATCCGGGCAAAGCAATCTTTCCGTGAATCTGAATAATTTAACTTCTGGTGTTTACTTTATCAACACTTACACTTCCGATGGAAATAAAATCAACGGACGCTTTGTGAAGCTTTAACCCGCATCAATTAATATCAAACCCTTGCAGCCACGCTTCTGATCAGGGAAGAAATTGCTGCAGGGGTTTTTTGTTTCTGGTGATTGGCTGCATGAATTATTTCTTCTGTTCGAATTATTGATTGAAAAAAATACTAATTTCCTTTACAGAAATTCAAACTTTTTCACTATGAAAAAAATATTTCTTCTCTTCACTTTAATACTGAATATCAATTTTTCGTTTGCTCAAACGCTGAGTGATTCATTGATTGCTCATTACACTTTCGATGGCAATGCAAATGATATAACCGGAAATGGAAATGACGGAACGGTAAATGGCGCTACACTCACCACTGACCGCTTCGGAAATTTATCAGCCTATCATTTCAATGGTTCAAGCGATTACATTTCTTACCATCACTCTTCAAACTTTCAACCTGGCACATTTCCAATAACTGTTACTGCCTGGATAAAATGTAACAGCAACTCTTTTGCTGCTGTGTTTGGAAATGATTTTACACCTGATGCCTATACCGGTTTTCTCATGCAGGTTAATGTTTCAGGGGGTCAGGGTTATTTATCTGTTGGTTATGGTGATGGAACTGCAAGTGCTACAACTCCTGCACACCGCAGAACTAAGTTTGGAACCTCTGATGTAAACGATAACCAGTGGCACTTTGTAGCGATGGTGATTCGTGGTCCTGCTGATATGAATATATGGGTAGATTGCGCAGATGACGGAGGCAATTACAGCGGAACAGGCGGCCCGCTTGGTTATGCAGGTAATGATGGTAACAGTGGAAAATCTGATGTCTTAGCTGGAACCTATTGGTATGGTGGAGATATAGACGATATCCGTTTCTATCACCGCGAACTGAATTCTAGTGAACTCACTACACTCATGCAAACACCTTCTGTGTTTTTTCAAACCTCAGTTTACTTAGGTCCTGATGTTACACTGTGCGCAGGAAACTCTGTTACACTTAGCCCTGCCGGATATTCAAGTTATCTATGGAGCACAGGACAAACTACATCGAGCATTACCATTGACAGCACCGGAACCGGATTAGGAACAGTGAATGTATCACTCACCGCAGCAGAAGCTCACGGCTGTGAAGCGACTGATAACATCAATATTACATTCATTGACTGCTCAGTGGAGAATGGAATTGAAAACACAAATGCCGGAAATGAAATCACAGTGTATGCAAACACTGCATCAAATGAATTATTGGTGAAAGGAACTTCGCTTCGCGGATGTGAAATAGAAATTTTCAATGCGCTCGGTCAGCGTTTGATGAATGAAAAAGCAGTGGAGGAAACAGTAGCGCTTAACATCAGCAATCTCAGTTCAGGAATTTTTTTCCTACGCACCACTTCAGCTAACTACATTCACAGCTTGCAGCAATTTGTAGTGAGCAGGTAGAAAGAGAAAGTGTTTTTCCTAAAAAAGAATTGCCAACTTTTTTCTCTGAAGAAAATAAAGTTGGCAATTCTGAAAGCAGTGATTGCACTGCTGAAAATTTTCTGACTACAGCTTGACAAATTTTTTGCTCAGTGTTCCTGATAAGGTTTTCACTTCAACAAAATAAATTCCTGATGAAAGAGAAGAAACATTCAGGTTCGCCATGTGATTGGTAGTTGCATTTTTTTGAAGAATCACTTTTCCGGTTACATCCATCACTGAGATCAAATCATTTTCAGAAATTGAATTTGCAAAAAGCGAAATTTCTTTTGAAGCGG
Source organism: Bacteroidota bacterium (assembly GCA_003455275.1). Taxonomy (GTDB): domain Bacteria; phylum Bacteroidota; class Bacteroidia; order Chitinophagales; family UBA10324; genus CAXBPY01. The sequence goes on from DMRR01000091.1 coordinate 13,623, forward strand.
GAGACGGATAAATTGTGAGTGCAGAAGAAGTATTGGTGAGAGTAGCGGCATTATCTCCGTGAGCAACAACACCTGTTTCTATAATATCACAATCAGGAGAAGTTCCGAATGTTGCATCACAACTTACTAAGGTTGTGAGTTGATTAGATGATATATCAAAACTGAAAAATGTTCCGCTACCATTTGCTCCACCATTCGAAGTACAGCCATACAATTTACCGTTGCTGGTTTCGGTCAGGTTTCTTCTTGGATAAGCTCCATCAGTTCCTTCAAAAGAATGAAGCAGCTGAAAAGAATTATTGGTGATATCGAAAGAGAAAACAACTCCCATGTTGTTAGCGCCTCCACTGTAAGTCATACCATAGAGCAATCCGTTGCTTGCCTGCATCAGGCCTCCGTAAGGTGATGAACCATGAGTGCTGTCGAAATCATATAGGTCGGTATAAACTCCGCTCACTAAATCATAACTGAAAATAACACCACTGTTATAATTAAAAGAAAGAGAATCATAATTAGCGCCGCCACTCTGAGTCATACCATAGAGTTTTCCGTCAGTAGCTTTTAATAATGAACCATACATTGGCATTCCACCGGTTTGCATTTTAAGGTCATACAAGTCAATGTATGTTCCTGTTAATGGATCATAACTGAAGATTGCTCCTGCATTATGCGCTCCTCCGTATGATGTCATTCCATATAGCTTTCCATCACTCAACTGAATCAGCCCCCCAAAGGGAGAACCGCCTTGTGCTGAGTTCATGTGATAGATAGCAGTGTAAGTATCTGTGTTTGGATCAATACGGTAAATAACTCCTGCACTGTTTAGTCCGCCTGCCGCACATAAGCCATAGAGATTTCCATCATCGGCTTTCATCATTGCACTCCATGCATCCCATCCTTGAGAAATATCTTGAAACAGGTCGTAAAATTTTGTATAAGTTCCGGTAGAAGTATCATATTCAAAACACACGCAACTGTCGCCATAACCTCCGAGGTAAGTAACCCCATAGAGTTTTCCGTTGTCAGCAAGGCAAAGACCGCCAACAGGCTCAGCGCCATTAGTATTGTCGAAATTATAAACTGGTTGAAAACCTGATCCATCGCCGTTACCTTTCACTATTGTTCCCCAATTCATTGAACCTCCCCAGCCACAAGTACCATAAATTGAGGATGATTGAGCAAATGCAATTACTGAAAAGAAAAGTGTTCCTAAACTCAGTGTAAAGATTTTTTTCATAATCAAAATGTTTGGTTAATTGTTAGAATTTTTTTTATCGAAACGAATGTACGCCCGATGTTATTCAAAAACAGAATAAGGATATTAGAAAATCTTACTTGAAGAAAAGAGGGTTTCAAAGCAATATTCATCCTGACTTTTTCTGTTGATAATCATTCAATGCTCCGGTAAATCGAAATTTATTTTTCGCACGCTGAAAAATTTTACTCAATGGATCTGCTGAGTGTGATACTGTATATCTTCTATGCTGCGGCAGCTATCCAGGTTTTTTATTACCTGTTTTTTTTCATCCGGGTTTCTTTCTGGAAGAATAAAACTCCACGCTCTTTTCCATTGACTCCAATGTCTGTTATCATTTGTGCAAAAGACGAAGAAAGAAATTTGAAGCAAAATCTACCGTCCATCTTAAAACAGGATTACCCGGAGTTTGAGGTAATTGTAATTAATGATAACAGTGTAGATGAAACCATAAACACATTATTTGATTTCAGCAGGGAATTTCCGAACCTGGTGATTCGCGACCTGACCCAACCTTCCCGTGTTTTGATGGGAAAAAAATATGCCTTAACCATTGGACTAAAAGCGGCGAAATATGATACAGTGGTTGTTACAGATGCAGACTGTTCGCCCGCATCAGAACAATGGCTTCGTGAAATGAAGCTGAAGTTTGAACAAAACAAAGAGATTGTTCTTGGCTATGCTCCTTATAAAAAACTTCCCGGATTTCTAAACAAGTGCATTCGCTATGAAACATTCTGGACCGCAATTCAATATTTGTCATTTGCCATGGCAAAGCTTCCATACATGGGAGTTGGCCGAAACATGGCCTATAAACGAAAACTTTTTTTCAGCCAAAACATATTTGTCAAAAACCCAGGATTGCTTAGTGGCGATGATGATTTGTTCATCAATGAAGTTGCGACTTCATCGAATACCAAAGTTCAGTTAGTTCCCGGCAGCTTTGTAATAAGTTCACCTAAAAAAACTTGGGATGAGTGGTTGCATCAAAAGAGAAGACACATTAGCACCGGGGCACACTATCGTTTCAAACACCAACTTCTTCTTGGTCTCAATTCACTGTCGCATGTTTTGTTCTATGTGTCGTTGCTTCTTTTGATTTTGTATAGCAACAATTTGATTGAAATACTTTGTATCTTTGGAATCCGTTACATCATAATGTCATTGGTTTTCATTCCCGCCATGCGAAAATTAAAAGAGCAGGATTTGTTTTTCTGGTTTCCGCTCATGGATGTATTGCTGATGATTTACTACTACTTCATGGCTCCTTCGCTCTTTTTCAAAAACACAAAACGCAAATGGAAGTAAATAATTTACAGGAAGAAGAAAACATCAATAAACCAAACGATTTCAAAGCGGCCGGTAACCCGAATTTTTCTATTCGAGCCCAAGAAGATTATGATTTGGTAAAGCTTGCAATCAAAAAAGATCAATCAGCGTATGCAAAGCTGATGGCTCGTTATAAAGATTCAATCTATTTCATGGTGCTAAAAATGGTTCATAATACCGACGATGCAGATGACCTCACTATTGAAGCGTTCGGAAAAGCATTTAGCAAACTCGATAAATATTCTCCAGACTTTGCTTTCAGTACATGGCTTTACAAAATCGCCCTGAATAATTCAATCGACTGGATTCGAAAGCGCCGGTTAGAAACACTGAGCATTGATGAACAGGTTGAAAATGAAAGCGGCGAGAATTATACTATTGAGTTGAAGGGGCACCAACCAGATCCTGAAGAAAAATATATCCGCGATCAGCGCGCGCGGTTAATGCGTGAAGTTATAGAAAAGCTAAATCCGAAATACAAGATGTTAATCGAGATGCGGTTTTTTGATGAGTTGAGTTACGAAGAGATTGCAGAGAAAACCAACCTCCCGCTTGGAACCGTAAAAGCACAGTTGTTCCGGGCAAAAGATTTATTGTATCAGGTACTCGCTCCTAAGAAAGAGAAATACTAATTTGAAGAATTGAAAATATGAAGATGAACTTCTTCAATTGATGAAGTGGCGTACATTATTGAAAAATATTTCACTTCTCTTTCAGAGAAACAAAAGGAGCAATTCAATTCTCTTCAGTCTTTGTATCAGGATTGGAATGAAAAGATCAATGTAATTTCAAGGAAGGATATTGAAAATTTTTATGAGCGACATGTTCTGCATTCACTTTCCATTGCAAAACTTATTTCATTCAAACACGGAACAAGCGTTCTCGATTTCGGAACAGGCGGCGGCTTTCCCGGAATTCCGCTTGCCATTTTTTTTCCTGAAGTAAAATTTCACCTTGTAGATAGCATAGGAAAAAAAATCACCGTTGTAAAAAACATTATTGAATCTCTTCATTTGAAAAATGTAACCGCTGAACAAATAAGAGTTGAAGAGTTGAATCAGAAGTATGACTTTATTACCTGCAGAGCAGTAGCCGAAATTCCGCAATTGCTAAAGTGGACCAAGAAACTTTTGTCGGATGAAAACAAAAATGAAATCCGGAATGGATGGTTATTTTTAAAAGGCGGAGACCTGAGTTCTGAACTTAGCAGCATTTCTCAGAAATATAAATTAATTGCAGTTTCATCCTTTTTTAAGGAAGAATTTTTTAGAGAGAAATGGTTGATATATCTGAAATAATTTTTATCTCAGAAGTGTGACATTGCCCGTCATAAAACCTGAAACAGGTTGGTTATCGTCACGATGAATTTTATATCCCAAATTCCAAACATAAACTCCAAGCGGCGCAGGGTCGCCATTCAGAATTTTTCCATCCCATGGAGTGTAAATGTCAACTGACTTGAAAACCAAATCTCCCCAACGATCAAAAACTTCGAGCTCCATAAAATCCATTCTACATTTATTTGGTGAAAGCGGCCGGAACAAATCATTAACACCATCACCATTGGGAGAAAAAGCTGAAGGCACCACTACTGTGCACCCGCATACTATTGATGCAATATCTATTGAGTTTTTCATATCACATCCACGGTCATAAGATGTTACAGAATACTTACCTGGTTCTGAAATGTAAATTGTATGCTCACTTGATCCTGTGCTCCATTGCACATAATTAGCCATGCGCACATTCAGTGAGATCGTGTCTCCTTCACAAAATGGGAGTGAGTTATTAGTGTAAATTTCAGGAAGAATACAATAATCATCATTCTCAATTGTGTAAACAGCTGTGTGTATGTTATTGCCGTCAAAATTTGCGTCGAGTTGTTGACCGCCTGCAGTAATTCCAATAATTGAAATTGTAATTGTTTCATCTGATTCAACCAGTGTATCATCACTAATTGTTAGCGGAACCATTAATGCGCTGGCATCGCTACCATCATAATCACCTTGTGGTACATAGAGCGCGCCGAGCATAGTAAATTCTGTACCCGCATTAGCTGTTGAATTATCTACAGACAGATTTATAAGCATCCCTCCAAAAGGAACTTTGCCATTCACTCTCACTTTCGGAACATTCCCGCCGGCATGTTCCAAATCTTTAAATGACGATTGGCTAAATTCAAGAATCGGATCAAAAGAAATTTCAACTCCATCTAAAAAATTTCCGACAAGAGGGTTTTCGGTAGATGTACTTATAGCTTCAAAACTGATCTGATAAACTCCACTTGCCCCATTAAAAAAATCAGATCCGGTATAATTTGTCCAAACCTGATTAGTGGCAACTGATTGCAAAACCTGAACTTTTGTGCTTCCGGTCTGATCATAAATATTTATTTCAGCATGATCAATTCCTGCCCTTCCCCTGTGATAAAAACTCCAATTGATTTTTTCACCATGAAGAAGATTCACAAATTGATAAAGCCGGGCGTTCTCGCTGCAATTAATTTCTACAAATTGATTCCCCTGACCTGCTGCTGCAGAAATTCCACTATATCCGCTCGACCATATTTCCATTGGATGTTTAAGGCCGGCATAAGTTCCATTGGTTGAGTTCCAACCTGGCACCTGTGGATGCAGGTTGTCATTCTGTGCTCCAAAATATGCAAACGAATGTGCAGGAACGATTGGGTCTTCAAAACTTCCGTTAATAATTGATCTGCTTTGGGCAGAAGCAACTCCACTGAGGAGAACTAACAATAGGAAGGAAGCAACCTGCTTCATTGCGGTTTGTAAAAATTTTTCAGGATGGAAAAGTAACTAAAAAAATAATTACGGAAGAATTTTTTTCGAATACGAAAGTTGAGAACTAAAAATTACGGAGAATAGCATTTCAGTTCTTCTGCAATTCATTACTAATAGCATTTTCAAATTTGCTCTTCCAGAGGCTGATGTCGCCGAAATCTTCTTCATCGATAATAATTTTTGACGCTGTTACCTCACCTATTCTGCTAAAGTCAATTTCATGAGCACTTAATGCATCAATGAAATCGTCTTCTTTTTCAGGAGCAACCGACACAACAATCCTGCTTTGCGCTTCGCCAAAGAGGTAGGCATCTTTTCTGAAAAACTCATCTGTTGAAATATCAAAACCTTTTTCAGAGGCAATAGCAGATTCCGTTAAGGTTACAAATAATCCACCATCGCTGCAATCGTGTGCAGACTGAACTAAATTTTTGCTGATCAAATCCTTCAATGCATTTTGAACTTTGAATTCTTCTTCAAGATCGAAATGCGGAGCAGGAGAAATTTTTACACCACAAATGTTTGCAAGGTATTCTGATGAGTTAATATCATTTTGTGATTCACCTAAAAGATATATTGAATCCCCCTTCTTCTTAAAATCAAGGGTCATTCTTATTTTGATATTTTGTATCAACCCCAGCATTCCGATTGTTGGCGTTGGAAACACAGGCCCATCATCTGATGACTGGTTATAGAAACTAACATTTCCGCCGGTAACCGGAGTGTTAAATTTTCTGCATGCATCACCCATTCCTTTTATTGCATTACTGAATTGCCAATACACTTCCGGGTTGTATGGATTCCCGAAATTCAGGCAATTTGTTATAGCACATGGGTCGCCCCCGGTACAAACGATATTTCTTGAAGCTTCTGAAACTGCTATCGCTGCACCTGTATAAGGATCGGCAAAAACATATCTTGAATTGCAATCCACTTTCAATACAAGGGCAGAATCTGTATTTTTTATTCGCACAACAGCAGCATCAGAAGGCGCATTGGTAGAAGAATTATTTATTCCCACCATAGAATCATACTGTTCATACACCCATCTCTTTGAAGCTATGTTGGGAGACTGAATCAATCGTTCTGCAATTGATTTAATATCCTGTGGTTCGTCAACAGAATTGATGTCAAATTTTTTTGCATCAGAAAAATACTGGGGCTCTTTAGATTCACGCGTGTAAACGGGAGCGCCGCCACCCAGCACCAATGACTCAGCCGGAACCTCTGCCACCAATTCATCATACATGAAATATTGAAGGCGGTCACCTTCAATCACCTCTCCTATACAAACACAATTTAAATCCCACTTTGCAAAAACATTTTC
>DMRR01000071.1 GCA_003455275.1 Bacteroidota bacterium
TTATCAATTAAGTGTAGATTTTTGTATGTTGACTGTAATTCAATTATTCTTTCTTTGGTACCATCATTAGAACCCGCATCAATAAAAAAAACTTCTTTTTGAATTCCATCGGTTGTAAAGTATGTTTCGGTAAGCTTATCAATGTAAGCTCTTTCGTTTAAAACAGGACACAATATGGATAACTGAATATTCAATTCATATATTTTTTGTAAAAATTCACAAGCTTTTCACTTTCAACATTCCAGTTGTATTTTTCCATTACAGCCTTTCTTCCATTCTTTCCTTTTCTTTCAGCTTCATGATCATTCAAGATCAGATAATTGATCGCTTCAGCTATTTCTAACGGTTGCATTGGGTCAACACAAATACCACAATCATTTTTAATTAAAATATCCTGCCATAATGGGAAATTGGATCCTATTACAGGTACTCCGGCACTCATGTATTCAAACATTTTATTGGGTTGGGCATTCACATGATTGGGAAGTGGAAGAAATGTAACAACACCTGCTGCTGCTTTCGACATAATTTTTCTTGCCTCTTCACGCGATACAAAACCTGCATATTCTACATAGCTCCATCCGCTTTTTTTCGCGAGGTTTTTTTTCAGTTCATCGCTGCCATCACCGGCAAGAAACAATTTTGTTTTCGAAATGTTGATTGCCTCAAGCAGCGGATAAATACCGCGGATTTCGGTTATACCTCCGATGTAACACACAGCATTTTCTTTTTGCGAATTAGCAGACACAAAATCCATTTCTTCCTTAAGCGGAAAATTATTTACATCAATTGTGTTCGGGTTTATTTTTTTGAATCGCTCAGCAATAAATGGAGTTGCAGTTAACACAACACTCATTCTGCTCGCATAAAAATTTTCAAGCCATTCGGTTATGAATGCAGTAACAGAGCGAATCGGTTTTGGAATCCAGGGTTTGCCAATTATTTGGCGGGGTAAATCTTCATGAGCATCGTAAATAACTTTCTTCCCTTTTCTTTTCAGTTTGAATCCAATGCGCAATAATTCGGGGTCATGAAAGTGATAAATATCTGCATTCACTTCAACTGCTTTCCAGTAAATCTTATTACATACTACTGTTGCTCTTCTGATTCTTCCTCCGCCCTTGTCATTCACCGAAATAATTTTTACTCCATCTATAATTTCTTCTTTTTCATTTACGCAAACCAGCGAAACATCAAACCCTGAATTTGCTAACGACCTGCATTCTTTTAAAAAGATGCGCACATCATTGCTTTTGTGAACCGATGTTAAGTGGCAAACTTTTGTCATTGCACTTCACCCAAATTTTGATTTGAATAATTGCTCTGAAAATCTTTTCTGAAAATCAGAAAAAGGAAAATCATCAAGCCCCATCCGCCGGAAAAAAACAAAGTAAGATAAGAAGAGGAACTGAGCATTAGCACATAGAAAATGCTCATGAAAAGTTTTATTGAATTGTTGCCCTTAAAAATTGAATTGACAAAAAGAAAAATAAGTGCAAGAAAAATTGCAGAGTAAATAATTCCGAGCCATCCGAAATTTGCATAGTCGTACATAAAACTTGCAACATTTACTGTTCCGGCATACCCGAGTTTTGAATACTCGGGATAAAGTATCGGATATAATTCAGTAGAATATTCATGGTAGTTGCAATTTTTAATTGGCGCGATAAATCTGTAACCGCATCCATACAGAAATGGCTTTTGTGATGGGATTGCTTTAAACCACCCCGAAACAATTTTTCCGGGGATGTAATATGTTCTGTGCATAAGATTCGATACGCTATTCTCTAATCCCTGCTCCTTGCTTTCTACATGTTCGGTTACAATTCTTTTATTTGCATCTCCTGAACGAAGCGACGGATTGGCTACAAACATTAAAAAGTTCAATCCGCAAAAAATTATGAGGGCGAAGAGAATGAAGCGAAAAAAATGCTTCATGTAAAGTGCATAAATCATCAAAGGAATAAACGAAGTAACCACATAACTCTTTGCCACAAGGGATATGCAGTAAATGAGAGATACCGCAAACACAACTGAAAACAATTTCCATCCATATTTATGAAACGAGTAAAGCAGGAGAAACGGAATGACCCCTTTAAGAATAAAACTACTCAAGTAATTAATTATCGAAGGAGAATCTGCGGTAACTGAATGTCGAATACTATAGATTTCAAAAGAGTCATTGCTGCCAAGCGCCTTTATTGTTGGGATACCTCCAAGCAACACAAAATGAAAAAGAATAAATCCAATTACTCCTAACAAAATTCCCAAGAAAATTTTGTGAGTGTTCATTAGTTCAAGTTTTGAAATTACTGTCAAAATTTTTCTGGGAATTGGTTTTGCCCTGTCTGGTAAATAATCAAGAAGAAAATATGAAAGCAAAAACACTCCTGAATAAACAAGCAGGTAAGAAACATAACTGCTTCCGCTATCACTCATCACACCAAGTAATAGAAACAAAAGAACGATGCAATAAACGAACAGCAGGTTGTGCCTGTTATTGCAAAAAAAATTAACCCACCTGTAAATTGTTTTGTCCAACAGTTTTTTCATATCGGTTCAGTGCAGTGAGAATAAGGACAAAGTAAATAGTATAGAGCACTACATCTATTGAAAGATATACATAGAGAAAGGAATGAATTTCCTTTTTGCCGAAAAAGTAAAGCGAGGAAATACTAACGAAGTAAAGCAGTTGCCATGCAGAAATTGTTTTCACACGCTTGAGTGCAGTGAGCAGAATGCTGAAAGAAGAAACCAAGAATTGAAACGAGCAACTGAATGCAAGTATGCGAGCAAAGTTTCCGGCTTCTTCCCACTTGGTTCCGAAAATGAAACTGAACAACCACGGACCGCCAACTGCAACCACCACAAACACGAGGGCTGCAATCATGGCGAGAATCAAAAACAGTTTATTGAATTCACTGCGGATAGAAATATTTTTCTGAATCTTTTCCGTTGCGCGCTGAAACAGAACTTGTGACATCGCATAAGAAATAAATATTGCCGGAACAAAAAGCACTTGCCTTGCGAGAGTGAAGTATCCTGCAATCTCTGAAGTATAAAAAATATTGATGATGAACAGCGGCAAGCTCGTGCTGACTGAATTCATCAATGCGGGCAATGCATTGTAGAGCGGGAAATCAATGTGAACCGAAAACATATTGCGGATTCCTTCACGAGTGATTCCTTCTTTCTTAAAACCGGACATCTGTAATTGAAACCAACCTGCTATGTTGATGGCAAACCAACCGAGTGCGTAGCCAATCACAATTCCATAAGGCA
>DMRR01000070.1 GCA_003455275.1 Bacteroidota bacterium
GACAATGGTCTTGAAAACGGATTGAAATCTATTCTCACTGAAATAAAACGAGTTAAAGACTTTGGTTTCACTCAAACTGAATTAGACAGAACAAAGACTTCATCGCTTCGTGGTTATGAAACTATGTTCAATGAAAAAGATAAGACAGATTCAAAATCTCTGGTGCGGGAATATGTGAGCAATTTTCTGGAAGGAGAATGCATTCCCGGAATTCAGTGGGAATATGACGCCGCTAAAAATCTGATGCCAAGCATCACGCTTGAGGAAGTGAATAAAATGATTAACTCGTGGATTACTGATGGCAAAAATTGTGTGATTGTAATCACAGCACCGGAGAAATCAGGTGTAAAAATTCCAAATGAAGAAACAGTGAAATCAATTTTTAAGTCAGTTAATGCAACCACGGTAACTGCATACAGCGACAAAGTGAGCGACAAAAAAATCACCGATGCAGTTCCTGTTCCCGGAAAAATTTCGAAAGAAGAAATGCTGAACGCTGACTTTGATATTCATCAATGGACACTGAGCAATGGAGCAAAAGTGATTTACAAGCAAACAGATTTTAAGAATGATGAAATTCTTTTCAATGCCTATAGCTGGGGAGGAACTTCGCTTTACTCTGATAAAGATTTCATTGCAGCAGATAACGCAACAGATGTAATCTCCGCTTCCGGACTCGGAAATTATGATCCGGTTGAACTGAATAAATATGAAAGCAATATGGTGATGCGCCTTAGCCCAAGTGTGAGTGAATTAAGCGAAGGATTTGATGGAAGCTGTTCAGTAAAAGACTTAGAAAATTTATTGCAGTTTGTCAACTTGTATTTCACTCAACCCAGAAAAGATTCCACAGCATATAATTCGCTGCTGACTCAAATTTCTACTTCGCTTCAAAACCGGAACAATAATCCACAAGCAGTTTTTTCTGATACTTTGACCAAAGCGATGTATAGTAATAATATCCGCTATCAACCCTTCACGGAAAAAGATTTGACACAGATTAAGCTAACCCCGAGTTACAACATTTTCCGCGAAAGGTTCAGTGATCCTGCAGATTTCACTTTTTGTTTTGTTGGAAGTATTGCTCCGGATGAATTTAAAGATCTGATTGAAAAATATATTGCGTCTATTCCTTCAAAAGGAAAAAAAGAAACCTACAAGGACTTAGGGATAAAATGGCAAATGGGTAATTATTCCAAAAAGGTTTACAAAGGAACCGAACCCAAGAGCACTGTGGCGATGATCTACACCGGAACATTTGATTACAACCGTCATAACCGCAATGAGATGAATGCTCTCACAAAATTGCTTAACATCAAACTGCGCGAAACACTGCGGGAAGATATGAGCGGCGTGTATGGTGTTTCATGTTCACCTCAAATGGTTCACTATCCGAAAGGTCAGTATCGCCTCATTATCTCATTCAGTTGCGCGCCTGAAAATGTTGATACGCTGATGGGTGCCGCATTGAAGGTGATTCAAAAAGTGAAAGATGGCGGATGCGACGACAAGGATTTACTCAAGGTAAAAGAATTACTGTTGAAAGAGCGTGAAGCCAACCTGAAGGAAAACAGATTCTGGCTCAGCGTGATCACACAAGGGACAAAGGACAATGAAAGTATCAGCGAGCTGAAAGACTTCACTGCACAGGTAAATTCATTGAAGAGCGATGATTTTAAGAAGTTAGCTTCCTTGTATTTTAACAATTCAAATTACGGAACTGTCATACTGTATCCTGAGAAATAATTATTAGAAATGATTCAATAAAAAAAATGGCGACAAGAATTTGTCGCCATTTTTATTTTACAGAAATCAGTACTTGCTGTCTCGCCACCGGAGTTTCTTGCTGTTGTTGCTTTTATTCACCCGAAGAGTCATGTTCATTCCCAAACCAATCTTAACCAGCGATGCAAATTTTTTATCCTGTTGTGTGTTGTAGAAAAAATAATCGTGTGCATTGATGAGAGGATAAGTCATACCGGTTTGCAAAAACACTTTGAATTTTCGCCCTGCACGAAGAGTAATATTCGGTTCAACATTCAAATAATACTGAGTTGTATTTTTCAGATTTTCACTGGAGGAAGTCAAACTAAAAAAATTTACATAGTTAATCCGGAGCCCGGCACCCACATGAAAATATTTTGGCTTGTAGACATATTCTCCCTGAATGAAAACATTGTGATAGGTAAACTCCGCATTTATGTGCAATGAATCAGGTCTCGAAAAATGATTCACTACCTGACCAAGTCCCAAGCCGCCATAAGTTTCAATAATTTGTTCCCTGCGCATATCCAGAATCCGAAACCAGCCGGCGCCACCTTCACCAAACATCATAGTGTTGCGCACAAAACCGGATGCGGCGGTAATATCTGACTTACCATGATACATCACGCTTCCCATCACACCAATGTGCTGCGTAATTGCATAAGCTCCTTGTGCATTGATCAAACCGCTGCCAAGAAATCCAACTCCTGCTGAGCCGGTAAACTGTCCGCGCTCAAAAAGTGTAGGGCAATTCACAAGGTTGGGTTTGTAAAGTGTAATACAGCTTTCGGAGAGAAATAAAATGAAACAAGAAAAAATCAGTAGTGCTGATTTCATGGTGGGAAAAATAATTCCTTCGGATTGAATTCAGCAAAATGAAACGATGGAACGATTTTATTATCAGAAATTATTTTTTCTTTATCAGCGCATCCATTGGGTTGCGCAAGCCGCTTGCTGAAATCACATCACAGAGTATTTCACCTATCAATATCGGCGAACTGATGCGCACCGGAATATGATTCGCATCGTCGGTTACATACACCTTCATTTCTTCTCCGCCCTTGAAAATTGTTCCCTTGATTAGCAGCGGTTTGATTACAATGCACTTGAGGTTTCCAAGTTTGGTTTCTAATGATTCCTTCCCAATGTAGCGCACATACAACGGATAGTTAATGTCATCTAAAAAAACCTTGATGGGAATAGTGTCATTCACTTTGTATTTACTGATGTCAATGCAGCGCATGTAATAAACTGCGGAAAGAATATCCTGCGTGCAATCCGGTATCTTGTAAGTGCCATGTGTGCTCACTGCTTTATTCTGATCATGGTAGAAGGTGACATTGTTGTAAAACTTTGTTCCGCCTTCGTTCACATCACGCACGAATTTGTAAGGCAGCATTTCCTTAGGGTCAAAATATGTTTCATACTTATCACGGACTTTAAAAAACCAATCGTAACTGCGGTAAGTCTCTCCATATCCTGTTGCATGAAGGCAGGGTTTGTTATTGTAAGTAGCATCTTCAAGAGAGAAAGTTGCCTCGCCTGCATTCAACCAGATAGCACCCCACTTGAAGGCAATTTTATATTTTATCTGTTCCCCTGTTTTGAATGA
>DMRR01000053.1:0-1153 GCA_003455275.1 Bacteroidota bacterium
CTGACATTGAATTACAGGACTTGCAGAATATTGATTTAAGTGAAATACAAAACCTTTAAACACATAAATAAAATTTTACAATGAAAAAGATTATTGCAGCTGTTGCTCTTTTGATGTTTGTAACATTGAGCGTAATAGCACAACCTCCTGTAATGGGCGATCATGACAGGAAAGAAAAAATGGAAGCGCTAAAGGTTGGTTACCTGACCAAGGAATTAGAACTTACCGCTGACGAGGCAAAAGTTTTTTGGCCAGTATATAATCAATACACTGCCGAACTAGAAACAATAAAGAAGAACCGCGCAACAAAATTGCTCGATGCAAAAACCAATTTTGATTCAATGAGCGATGCTGACATTGCCAAAACAATTGAAAACGAATTTGCTTATCAGCAACAGGAACTTGATCTGAAAAAGAAATATAATGCTGAATTCAAAAAAGTTCTTCCTATGAAAAAGGTAGCGAAATTTTGGGTGGCAGAACAAAAGTTTAAACTTTACCTGCTCGAGCAATTGAAACAAAAACAGGATGGCAAACCCGGACCGGGCGGACCTCCGGGGCCGGCACCGAAATAATTTTTGAACTGATGAGAAGTTCCGCTTTTCAAAAAAGTGGAACTTCTTTTGCGTAAGTAGGCAACCGAAATCATAAATCATTCATCTTATAAATTCTTTTAGAAATAAAATCAATCAACAATAAATGAAACGCAATTTCTTAAAACTTTTTCTCGTATCGGTTCTTATAGGTGCAGCATTTAGTTCTTGCCAAAGAGATAAAAATGATGATGATACCTCCGCAGCTACTGACAACTTCTTTGCTGAAAATGAGAGCGACCGCATATATGACGCGGTGAATTCTTCAGCTTATGAAAATGGAATATACAAAATTGAAGATGCCGATTATGCGCTGCTTCCATCATGTGCTGAAGTTTATCTCGATACAATTTCAGATTCTGCTTCACCTGAAAAATCAATCACCATTGTGTTCGATACAACCATGAGCGGCGGATGCCTGTGTAGCAGTTGGGATAACAAGTATCGCCGTGGCATAATCAAAGCAACCTGGACAGGTATGTATCGCGACCCCGGAACAGTAATCACAATTACCACTCATAATTATTATGTAAATGATAACAAGTTTGATTACACTAAAA
>DMRR01000053.1:1513-1740 GCA_003455275.1 Bacteroidota bacterium
GTGAGTGTTGCAAACATTGATTTTACGGATGGAACATCTATGACATGGACATCACACCGAACGCGCGAGTGGGTCGAAGGTCAGGGAACGCTTACTCCGCTTGATGATGTGTACTCAATTACCGGAACAGCAGAAGGAACCAATCGGCATGGTGTACATTTCACTGCAAACATTACCAATGCACTTGTTTTTGCAGTAGGATGTCAATTCATCAAGCAGGGAACAAT
>DMRR01000053.1:2141-3255 GCA_003455275.1 Bacteroidota bacterium
TTCAACATCAACCTTCAGTAGTAAAACCTAAAAACAAGGAAGGGAAAGGCGCTGCGAAATTTTCGGGCGCCTTTTTTTATTTTCAACAGTAATGCAATTGCCTTTTGTTATGTTCGAACCACCTGCATATTGTGAATAGATATTCGGAAAGATTAAACTTTCTTTGTCAAAACGAATCAACTTAGCTGAACAGAAATCATTCACCCAAAGATTTTGAAAGTTGAACATTCTAATGATAAAATCAAATGATGTGAAATCCTGCACAGCGGGAAAAAGAAAATTCCTTTTCACTGCTTTCGCTTTAGTTGCGTTTCTTTTTTCCTGCAAAAAAGAAATTGTTCAGAATAATATTTACGACAATGTTTATTATGAGGTAACCCCACAAGTTCTTTATGAAAACAATGCACAGAAGAACAAACAGAAAACCAGTCTTCAATATATAAGCATTCTTTACACTGATCTTTTTAATCAGAGTATTCCAAGTTCCAATCTTGTTGATTTAAGCGAATTGATTCTCTCTATTGGCGATAAAGGAATTGCAAATGACATGATTCTGCAGCGGATGCTCACGCTTCCCGGGTTACAGATTCCAACACAGGCACAGATGCAGGCTGACATGGATGGATTTATTAGCGCCACTTATCAGCGATTCTATTTGCGCAACCCAACTGCATATGAAAAAATTTATTTGAAGAACCTGATTCTTGCAGATAGCTCGCTCACTCCTCAAATTATTTACATGGCATTTGCTCTTTCGAACGAATACATTTTCTACTAAGATTATGATGAAACGCAGATCATTTATTAAGAAGGCAGGAATAGCAACAGCAGGCGCATTCATAGCTCCTTATATTCTTCCTTCAGGAAGATTGTTTGCTGCTACAGGAGACCGCGTGGTCAACCATGTAGTGTTTGTTTTGTTTGCCGGGGGCGTTCGACATCAGGAATCAGTGGAAGGCGCCTACCTCGCTGATCAGGGACTGGCAACAACCGGGAATATTATGCGCAATATGTTTACCGGTGCTGCTCCCTCAAATAATTTAGTTTACACTCCGTGGAATCCTGTTCTTTCATCATCGCTTGCATCGCAGGGAACATTGTTTAAAGAACTGAG
>DMRR01000144.1:0-6796 GCA_003455275.1 Bacteroidota bacterium
TTCCGATCCAGTAATTGTAAGAAGGTTTCTGATCAATCACTTTATAACACTGCTGTTCCGCTTTATCCAGTAAATTTTGTTCGAAATAAATTTTACCAATTGAATACATGGCTTCTGCTCCTTTTTCTGAATCATTATTTTTCGACAACTTATTAAAAAGATCTTCGGCCTTTGTGTAATCCTTATTCTTCATTGCCACTTTGGCTGAATAATATCTTGCTTCGTTTATATCCTCTACAGTTGATGATGGATTCGAAAGAATTTTTTCTGCTGCATCATTTGTCTTTACATCGTTATTCATTTTATCTGCGCAATACATCATTCCTTTCAGCGCTTCAGCAGCATTTTCTTTATATTCTGCTCCCTGGCTTAATTCCAGATACTGATCGTACGCAGACTTGTAATCAAGTGTCACTGTAAAATTTATACGGGCTGCCTGCAAGAGAGCACGCTCTTTGAAATTGCTTGCCGGTTTAGTTGCAACGAAATTGTAATCATCGAGAGCGTGTATATAATCTTTATTCAGAAAAAGACATTCAGCGCGGTAGTAATGTGCATTGGTTGCGAATGGACCATTGGGCGATGTGTTGAGGTAATCGGTAAAACCCTGGAGTGCTTTATCATTATTTGAATTGAAAAAATTTTGTTCAGCAGCCAGATAAATGAGTGAGTCTTCACCGGCAACTGTCATTTTTCCTCCGGGAATTTTCTGAAGCCAGTTCTTATATCCATCTGCATCACCTTGTGTAATGAATACCTGCTGCGCTTGTTTCATCGCTTCAGCACTTTCCTGTGTCTTTGGAAAATTCACGGCAACAAACTCAAACTCTGATGTGGCATTCTCCATTTTGTTTGTGTTGAAATAAATCAGTCCGAGTTTCAGATGAGCTTTCTTCTGATAA
The DNA here is from genome assembly GCA_003455275.1 of Bacteroidota bacterium. Taxonomy (GTDB): domain Bacteria; phylum Bacteroidota; class Bacteroidia; order Chitinophagales; family UBA10324; genus CAXBPY01. Next base: position 903 of record DMRR01000144.1, read on the forward strand.
GAGCTGTTTGGGAAATCATTGATCACACGGTTGAAGGTGAGAATTGCATTGTCATAATCGGCTAATTGAAAATAAGTGTTAGCAGTTTCATAAAGCGCATCGTCGAGATAAATGCTGAACGCCATTTCATTGTTAACTCGCGTGAGCATTTTTATTTTCTCTTCAGGTTTACCCTGCAAGCCTGCAATCATACCTAATTGGAACAATGCATAATCTTCATTACCGGTTTGGTTATTCAGCACAGTTTGAAAATCTGAATTCGCGGCATCATAATCTTTTAGAATGAAATTACAGTCACCACTGCGCAGGTATAAATCATTGGTGACTTTGTTCAATGAAGATTTATCAAGCGTTGAACTGCTCTTCAGTTCAGTTTTTGCATTGGAGAAATTTGATTTCGCCAATGAATAATTTTCTTGTTTCAGGTAAGAGTAGCCCACGCCATAATAAGCGAGCAACAAATTCGCATTTGATTTACCGGTGCCATTTGTTTTTTGCAACTCTATATACTTTGAGTAATTCGCAGCAGCTGCTTTGTAATCCTTGGCATCTGTTGCCAGTTCACCTTTCCAGAAATAACAATCTTCTTCGATGGTGTGGTCAATCGGATTCTTCAATGATTCATCAAATGTTTTTGCGGCCTCATCATTTTGCTTGTTTGCAAGCAACTCTACCGCACGGTTGAAAGCAATGCGCTGATATGATTTTCGAATCGAAGGACTCAATCCATCCAACCCGCGAATAATGTCAAGCGCTTCCTTGTAATTGTTTGTCGCTGCAAGAAGTAAAACAAGATTCTCTTTCGCATCACTGTTGAATTTGCTCTTTGGATAATCATTTACAAAAGCCTGGAACGCTTTTACTGCCACATCCTGAAAACCAAGTTCAGCAGAAAGCTGTGCAAAGTTGTAAGCAGCGTTTTCCTTTACTGCAAAATCATAATCGAGCTTCGATGCTTCCTGCAATGCGTTGCGCGCATCACTTTTCTTATTCTTCTTTAAATAACAATCAGCAAGCAGGTACAAACTGTTTTGCCCGAGCGAATCTTTCAATCCGGTAAGCGTGAGAAAATGAACGATTGCTTCATCATATCTTTTTGTTTTGTATTCACAGTAGGCAATCTGGTACACATCGCTTTTCAGGTTTTGCGAACTTTTATTGTAATACTCTTTCAAATAAGGAAGCGCGGTAGAAAATTCACCAGTGTTGAAATATGATTTTCCAATGAGTTGACGGATCTCATTCGTGTATTTCAAATCTGTTCTGTCTAAAAGCGGAACAGCATAGAGCAACACTTCATCATATTTGCCTTCAAGAAAATTTATTTGTGATATATAGTAAGGAACAATGGGTGAATAGAGTTTACTCTCTTTGATTAAGTTGAAGCTATTCATTGCTTCATCATAATTTTTTTGAGTATAGCAGATGTAGCCATAATAATAGTTTGCAGGATAGTAATACTCATTCTTCACTGACTTCACTTGTTCAAACAACGGCAGCGCTTCTGTAAACTTTTGTTTATAGAAATAACTATACGCCATCTTAAAACGAAATTCATTAGCATCATTGGCGCTCAAATCATAAATGTCAACTTGCTTGTAATAAGCAAGAGCCTTATCATATTTTTTGTTGTTGTAATAAATATCTCCAAGATGATAATATGCCAAACGCGTGGTTGGATTTTCTCCGTAGTCTGCAAGTAAGTTCAGGAAATATTGTTCTGCTTCCGGCTGAAATAATTCTTTGCTGCACAAGGCGCGGTAGTAGGATGAATTCATCAACACATTTTGTGGAGCATCGGTGCGGTGCGCATACAAATTGATGATCTCTTCAAATCTATTTTTCGCAGCTCCGAATTTTTTCTGTTCGAATAATTCTATTCCTTTTTTATAATCTCCTTCAGGATCATTTCCTGATGCGGTTTTCTGAGCTGCTGCACCAAGAGTGCATAGCATCAGCAACGCAACAATCAAATTTCTTTTCTGCATGTTTTTTAGGTGGAAGCGAATATGACTCTAACGGTTGCGATGAACTGTTTAGTATTTCAACAGAAAAAGTTTTTGTGTTTAGTATGCAGTTCGTAAGCGAAGAACAATTTTTTTTATGATGAGTGGCTAAAAAATTCAACGCTGAAAAAATTTGTGTGCAATACAATTCAAATTCTCCGCTATTGCTCCAAATATTTTAGTCCGCGTGAAAAACAGGAAGAGAAAAAAAATCAGACAAATAATGAAGGTGGCTGGATATGGCATCCTCGGTTTGTCGTTCCTTATTTTCTCAGCGATGGCCATTCATCACCAGCAAAATATTTCGCTCACAGATTATCGCATTCACATCAGCACCGACAACGGAATGTTTTTTCTGAATGAAAATGATGTGAAGCAAATCATTCAGGATAATAATTATGATGTTGGAAAAACAAGTGGCGACCTCGATTACAATCGCCTTGAAAAAATAATTGAAAACAATTCCTATTGTGAGAATGCGGAAATAAAACTTTCACCGGATGGTGAAGTGAATGTTGAAATTCTTCAACGCGTTCCTGTTTTGCGAATCATCAACAAATACGGAGTTGGATTTTATCTCGACAAATCAGGAAAGAAACTTCCGCTCTCTGATAAATTCACAGCGAGGGTGGTGGTCGCTACAGGTAATATTTCTGACTCGGGAATAAGTGAAGACACATCGGATGCAGTCAACACCAGCAAATTATTTCAGATTGCATCCTTCATCTGCACCGATAGTTTTCTTAATGCACTGATTGAACAGATCAATGTGACCAATGAAGGAGAATTCGAATTGATTCCCAAAGTTGGCAATCACAATATTCTTCTTGGTGATGAAAAAAACCTTTCTGAAAAAACAGAGAAGCTGAAAATATTTTATCGCGAAGGGCTAAGTAAGGTTGGTTGGCAGCAATACAGTGTCATCAATCTAAAATATGCTAACCAGGTTTTTGCTACAAGAAATGATGTGAAACCTTACGCGCCGCCGGTGATAGTAACGGTTCCGGTTTCATCTACTGATACTACAAAACAAACTAACCATTAATACCAAAACATGATAAGCACACAGGACTTCATTGTAGGACTCGACATAGGCACAACAAAAATTTGTGTTCTTGTTGGAAGAAAAAACGAACACGGAAAAATTGAAATTGTTGGAGAAGGAAAAGCAGACTCACTGGGCGTAATGCGCGGTGTGGTCGCCAACATTGACAAAACAGTAGACGCTATTAAGAAGGCAGTGAAAGAAGCCGAGGATAGCAGCGGAGTTGAAATTAAATATGTGTATGTCGGAATTGCTGGGCAACACATCCGCAGTATGCAACATCGCGGACAAATGATGCGCGGTTATTCTGAAACAGAAATTACTGAGGCAGATGTTAAACAAATGATAGTGGACATGCGCCGCCTTGCAGTACCTGCAGGCGATCGCATAATAGATGTATTGCCGCAAGAGTTTATTGTAGATAATGAAACTGGGATCACTGAGCCCATCGGAATGTGCGGGGCGAAACTCGAAGCGGACTTTCACATTATCACCGGCCAGGTTAGCGCTATTCAGAATATCCGCAAGTGCGTTGAGAAAGCAGGATTAGAATTGGTAGAAATGTTTTTAGAACCACACGCATCTTCTGCGGCAGTGCTAAGCGATGAAGAAAAAGAAGCGGGAGTTGCGCTCATTGATATTGGCGGCGGAACTTCTGACATAGCAATTTTCCATAATGAAATTATTCGTCATACGGCTGTGGTTCCTTTCGGAGGAAACATAATCACAGAAGATATTAAGGAAGGTTGCCAGGTAATGAGAGCGCACGCTGAGCTTTTGAAAGTTCGCTTTGGTTCTGCACTTGAACAGGAAACTCAGGAAAATCAGGTGGTAAGTATTCCGGGCTTGCGCGGAAGAGAACCGAGAGAAATTTCTGTTCGCAATCTTTCGCGCATCATACAAGCGCGCATGGAAGAAGTGATTGAAATGCTCGATGCAGAAATTCTTTCTTCAACTTTCAAACACAAATTGATTGGCGGAGTTGTATTGACCGGTGGTGGTTCTTATCTGAAACACCTTGTTCAATTAGTTCAGTTCAAAACAGGAATGGATGCACGGATAGGATTGCCAACAGAACATCTTGCTCCGGTGAAAATTGATAAGCTGAAACACCCGATGTACAGCACTTGTGTGGGACTTATCTTAAAGGGAATAGAAGATTTTGAAATGAAAGAGAAAGAGCAGATGGCTGACCTTGCCAAAAGAAAAGCAGCATTGCTGACACAGCAGCCACAGGTAAAGGAAGAAGTGGAAGTTGCAAAAGAGGAAGAGAATGAAGAGCAGCCGGTAGAAAATAAAAAAGAGCGCAAGAGCATTTTCAATGGAATCTGGAAGGGCATCAAGGACACATTCGCAGATGATATTGATGAAGAATTCACAACCAAAAACTAAAACAACAAAACCCAAATTACAATGAGTATTCAATTTGATATTCCAAACGAAAAATCATCCATCATCAAAGTAGTTGGTGTTGGAGGTGGTGGCGGAAACGCTGTGAATCATATGTATCGCCAGGGAATTGTGGGAGTAGATTTTGTGATTTGCAATACCGATCAGCAGGCGCTCGACATGAGTCCTGTTCCTTTCAAGATTCAGCTCGGTCAAAGCATTTCGCAGGGACGCGGCGCCGGAATGAATCCTGAAGTTGGAAAGCGCAGCACCATAGAAGCACTCGATGAAATCATGACCGTTCTCGAAGACGGAACCAAAATGATTTTCATTACTGCAGGTATGGGAAAAGGAACCGGTACAGGCGGCGCACCTGTGATTGCAAAAGCAGCGCGCGAAAAAGGAATTCTCACTGTGGGATTGGTGACCACACCATTCCTTGCAGAAGGCCCACGCCGTATTGCTCAGGCAAATGAAGGAATCAGTGAGTTACAGAAATATGTTGACACGCTGCTGGTGATCAGCAATGATAAAATGCGCGAAGTGTATGGTAACCTGAAACTGAGCGCAGCGTTCGCTCACGCGGACAGTGTGCTGGCTAATGCAGCAAGAAGCATTGCAGAGATCATCACTGTTCCCGGTTATGTGAATGTGGATTTTGAAGATGTGAATACTGTTATGCGTCAGAGCGGAGTTGCCATTATGGGAACATCAATTGGTGAAGGAGAGAATCGTGCGCAGGAAGCAATAGAAGATGCGCTGAACTCTCCATTGTTGAATGATAATGACATCCGAGGTGCAAAGAATATTCTGCTGAATGTGACAAGTGGTGAAGATGAAGTGACACTCGATGAAATCACGAGCATTACAGATTACATACAAACTCAGGCAGGATTTGATACCAATATCATTTGGGGAAATTGCAACAATCCTTCTCTCGGTAACAAGATTGCTGTGACCGTAATCGCAACAGGTTTTGAATCAAAAGGATTTTTCAAGAATGCACCTGCTCAGAAAAAAACCACGCTTCCTCTTGAAGACAAAAATGAGGTGCAATACAATTCTGACGGAGCAATAATTGAGATCAACAAACCTGAACAAATGCCTCCTGCAGCAGTTGAAGAATCAGAAAAAGAAATTGTATTTGAGCTTGCTCCCGAAAATCCTTCTGCAGAAAATCTGAATGAACCCGCAATGGCTTCTTCAGAAAACCTGGAAGAGCAATTCCGATTAATTGAAAAAGAACCGAAGTCAGAAATTCATGAAGTAAAAAACATGAATGACCTGAATGCAGAAGAGAATCGCCGCCGCATTGAAAAGCTGCGCAGCATGAGTTCACACCAATCAACTGAATCGACAGGTGATTTGGAAAAAGAACCTGCATATAAAAGAAGGAACATGAACCTGAAGGATACTCCGCACAGCTCTGAATCAAACATCAGCACTTTTTATCT
>DMRR01000144.1:7067-12676 GCA_003455275.1 Bacteroidota bacterium
AGAGATGAGGTTATTAGATTAAAGTTATTTGTTATTAGTAAATACAAAATGAATGCTTACTAATAACGGATAACGATTAACAAATAACTTTTAAGATAACCTGTAAGTGGGTTTTGGTTTGGTAGCCCTGCACGCTGTGAAGCTTGCAGGGTTTTTTATTAAAAATAAAATTGGAATTCGGCTTTAACAGAGTACTTAACTTTGAAAAGTTTTTTTCAATGTTAATTCTCCCTTATGAAATAAAGCTTATTGTCTTCTACGAGATAGAGCATAGGAGCAATCTGAATTTTTGGGTAGCGTGAACGAAGCCGCCTGGTTTCACCTAGTATGAAATCAATTTCATTTCCTATCTCGAACATGGGTGCATAGTTCATGAAATGTTCTTCAGCTTTATCTTCTTCCCACCCTGCATTTTCAACTAAACCTTTAACAAACTCAACTCTTCGGGAAGCCACATTCACCATTCCGCAGTGGTTGTGACCAATAAGCGCAATGTGCTGAACTCCGCCAACAGAAATAGCAAATGAAACCTTAAACTCACTATAGCGGAGATTTGCTCCGCCTGAGCGGATGATGTAAGAAAAATTATCGGGGATATTGAGATGTTTGCGATTGTCCATGCACATGCCCACAAGCAATTGCGCTCTTGCATAAACATCATGCGGGCGATTCAGATTGTGGTATTCTAAAAGTCTCCCAACGGGTGTGTTCCGGTATTCGGGAAGAATATCTTCATCTTTCAGCACAGGTATTAGTCTATCCATAGTGTGTAAAATACTTTTTCAATATTGCAACATAACAAAAAAAAATTTGATTGATTATTCCTTCACAACCTTCTTAATCCAGGTTCCGTTTTTGTTTCTGATAGTTAATGTATAAACTCCGGGTGAAAGTTTGCTGATGTTGATTTCGGTTATTGGATTATTGTTATTGGTTATTGGTAAAATGCAATTTCTCCCAAGCACATCTGTAATTGTAATTTCATTTACTAATAACGGATAACCACGAACAAATAACTTTTGATTCGCAGGATTCGGATAAACTTTAATTGACTCCGCAGAAAGCTCGTGAACAAAAGTTGTATCTGTTGTTGTGTCCGTAGCAAAATCAACATTCAGATACACGCGATAAATTTTTCCATTCGCTGCACTCAATCCTGCGTTTGGCTGTGTGGCTCTTATTCCTCCATATAAATAACCAATCATTTTTCTTCCGTTCATTTCACGGAGATTGTAAATTCCATGATCGAAAAGTGAACCTCCTTCTGATGAAATAAAATTCATGTTGGCTCCAAGTAGCCCTGGCATTTTTAAGCCGAGCATGGTATCAGCAATAGAACCATCTGCTCTGCGCAACTGAACAGTAATATCATCAGTGAATGGAACCAGCGAATCAAGCAGCAGTTGTTGAAGTGTGTCATTGTAATTGTAAAGTCCTATTCCGCCAAAAAAAATCTGGTACATATTTTTTGTTGTGCTGTCGAATGCAGAAACAACAGGACAAGTGTACTGACTCATCTTCTGCTGAAAAGTATCAACTGAATAATTTGTTCCATCAAAAAATACAGGATTCAAAAACGGCCAGTCCTGATTTTTGCGAAACACACCACCATATGCAGCAATTCCCATATTGAGGTTTGCATCCATGTAATACTCCACATTCAAATCGCGGCGATGAAAATTCGCAGTGTCTTTCAGATAAGAATAATTGCTGATAGAAACTGTAGTTCCGTTATCAACGATATTGAATTTTCGAAAAGCTTCTGTGTAAGTCTGTGTGTAAATCACAAACTGCTGGTTATACAAGCCATCAAATCGGTGACCCATTACAAGGTAAAAATCATTTCCGAGTTTCATCAGTTTTCCTCCGGCGACTGCCGCAACTGTATCCATTGTATTCCTGATTTGTTGCATCGCAAGCGAAGGCGATTGAGCGATAACTGCATTAATCATTTCATCCACATCAATTGAAACAATTGTTGGAGCAGTATAAAATCCCGATGATGCTTCCCATGTATAGCCGCCGAGAATGAAGAGATGATTTCCTTCCTGATAATACTCGGTATTTGTGGTGCGTAGCAATGCATGATAAACTGAATCTAATGAATCAACCGGCATAGAATATACAAGCCAGGCTGCAGTATCAATCACCCAAACATTACTGTTAGCATATGCTGCCTCAAAAGAATTATTGGTGCTGAATCCATGTAACCCTTCTGCACGCCCTGTAAGTATGAGCCAGCGACTTCCTGATTTGGCAAATGCAAAAGAGTGCATGGCAGGAAGATCAGCAATACTACTGTCAATCTCTTCTATATCTATTGTGAACGGAAGTGAGCCTGTTTGTGCTTCGCATTTCAGGTATAAAGTCAAAGCAATCAGGATTAGAAAATAAATTTTCATTGACCGAAAGTAAGGGACTGAGTAGAAATTACTTCTATATTGTCCCGTTCAGGCCGTCAATTTTCCATCGGACGGCATAGGGGTTTCATCCCTGATAAATATTTTTTACCCTGAAAAATATTTTTGGAAGTCAGGAAGTTTTATACTTTTAGTCAAAACCAAATACTCACCAAGACAAAAAAGTTAATTGCCTATGAAAGTTTATGATGACAAGCACATCAAGAACATAGTGCTCTTGGGTGCAACCAAAACAGGGAAGACCACTCTCGCTGAAACCATGATGTTCGAAGCGAAACTTATCAATCGAAGGGGAACAACAGAAGAAGGAAACACGGTTTCAGATTATCACGACATTGAAATCAATCGCGGAAACTCAGTGTATGCAACACTGATGCACACTGAATGGCGCGACTACAAGATCAATATTATTGATACACCCGGACTCGATGATTTTATTGGTGAAGTGATTTCCGCTCTTCGCATTGCAGATACAGGAGTAATGCTCCTGAATGCACAACACGGAGTTGAAATAGGAACCGAACTTATTTGGAACTATGTGGAAGAATATCAGAAACCCGTGATGTTCGCCGTCAATCAGCTGGATCATGAAAAAGCAAACTGGGATGAAACAATTGAAGAAGCAGGAAAAAGATTCGGAACATCATTCGTGCTGATGCAGTATCCAGTGAATCCGGGAGTTGGATTCGATGCAATTATTGACTTGCTCAAAATGGTGATGTATAAATTTCCTGCAACCGGAGGCAAACCTGAAAAGCTTCCTATTCCGGATTCTGAAAAAGAAAAAGCAAATGAGTTGCACAACATTCTTGTTGAAAAGGCTGCAGAGAATGATGAAAAGCTCATGGAGCTTTATTTTGAAAAAGGTTCTCTTGATGAGGATGAAATGCGCAGCGGAATTAAAAAAGGAATGATGGCTCATACACTCTTTCCTGTTTTCTGTCTCTCTGCAAAAAATGATATGGGAAGTGGACGCATGATGGGATTCATTGATAATGTAGTTCCTTCTGCCAGTGAAATGCCCGCTGAACATGCTGAAGATGGAAAAGAAATTCCGTGTGATGCATCTAAGCCAACTGCCCTTTTCGTTTTCAAATCACTGGTTGAACCGCACCTCGGAAATCTTTCTCTATTCAAAGTTGTAAGCGGCGAAGTTTCTGTGGGTACGGAACTTTATAATGAAGCCACCAGAAATACTGAGCGCATCAATCAGCTTTTTATTCTTGACGGAAAAAACCGAAACACCATCAACAAACTTTCGGCAGGTGATATTGGTGCAACATTAAAATTGAAATCAACCGAAACCGGTCATACGCTGCATGCAAAAGGATTTGATGTTGCAATTGAACCGATCAGATTTCCTGAGCCAAGAATTTATGTTGCAATTGTTGCAACCAATAAACATGATGATGAAAAACTAGGCGAGGTGCTTCAGGAAATACATCGCGAGGATCCAACAATCACGATTCAATATTCAAGAGAATTAAAGCAGGTAATTCTTGGCGCCCAGGGGGAGCTTCATCTTGCAGCAACAAGATGGAGATTAGAAAATATTTATAAGCTGCACATTGAATTTGAAAAGCCGCGCATTCCATATCGCGAAACAATTCGCAGAGAAGCACGCGCAACCTATCGTCATAAAAAACAAAGCGGCGGCGCAGGCCAGTTTGGTGAAGTAAGTATTCTTATTGAACCGTGGCATGATGGATATGTTCCGCGTAAAGATGAATTCAACATCCGAGGCACTGAAGTTATTGACCTGGATTGGGGAGGGAAACTTGTTTACTACAACTGCATTGTAGGCGGTGCAATTGATGCCCGGTTCCTTCCTTCTATTTTAAAAGGCATTATGGATAAAATGCAGGAAGGACCGACAACCGGTTCTTATGTGAGAGACATTGCTGTTTATGTTCATGATGGAAAAATGCATCCTGTGGATTCCAATGATATGGCATTCAAAATTGCCGGCATGATGGCTTTCCGTGATGCCTTCCGCAATGCTGAACCAAAATTACTTGAACCGATTTTTGACCTTGAAGTATTAGTCCCAGAAGAAGATATGGGAAATGTTATGGGCGATTTGCAAACACGCCGCGCAATTATTTTAGGAATGGATTCGAAGAACCGTTTCCAGATTATTAACGCAAAAGTTCCGCAGAGCGAGTTAGATAAATATTCAAACACACTTCGCTCGCTCTCTCAGGGGCGCGCAAGTTTCAAGGCGCGTTTCAGTGATTATGCATTGGTGCCCGGCGAAATCCAGAAGAAGCTGCATGATGAATATGTGAAGCACGAAGAACTCGAACATGCATAGCTTCTTAAGTTATTAGATTTAGGTTAAAAGTTATTAGTAATTCAAATGCCCTTCGATTTTCGGAGGGCATTTTCATTTTATGCTTTTGAGCTTGACTCCTAAAACTCTTTCTGTATTCCTCCTATGACTATTAGTTAAATGTATTCTCATCCATTATGACAATTCTATGACAATTCTCTGAACCATGATTTTTGCGTGCGGTTACATTTGCGCGCCGATGAAAAAAATCATTCTCTTCATATCAGTTGTTGCTCTAATTGACAACAACTGTTTCGCTCAATCAACTGCAGTAAATGACTCCCTGATTCTTTCTGGCGAAAAACATTTTAAAAATGTGCGGCAATTAACCTTCGGCGGAGATAATGCTGAAGCATACTGGAGTTTTGATTCTAAAAAACTGACTTTTCAATACACTAATCACAAAAACATTCAATGCGATCAAATTTTTTTTGGAGGAATTCCTAAAAATGGAAAACCATTTAAAACTACTTGTATAAGCGAAGTGAAAGGAAGAACAACCTGTTCCTATTTTATGCCAGGTAATAAGCAAATTCTATATGCAAGTACACGAGGTCAATCTGATACTTGCCCGCCGGTTCCTGATCGTGAGAAAATAAAAAAATATGTGTGGCCTGTTTATGACTCTTATGAAATTTATGTTTCTGATTTGAAGGGAAATATTCAGAAACAACTCACTCAAAATAATTTTTACGATGCAGAAGCAACCATTTCACCTAGGGGAGATAAAATAATTTTCACATCTGATCGCAGCGGCGACCTTGAACTCTATACAATGAACCTTGATGGAAGTGATATAAAGCAAATTACCAATGAACTCGGTTACGATGGCGGCGCATGGTTTTCTCCTGACGGAA
>DMRR01000111.1 GCA_003455275.1 Bacteroidota bacterium
ATGAAACCGAAGAGCAACATGATTTGCGGAATGAAAACAACAACACCCCCAATTCCGGCCCACACGCCCTCAACCAGCAAATCGGTGAACATGCTTGCCGGAAGAATTTGGTGCAACCCGGCTCCTGCTTTTGCAAATGCCCATGAGATAAAATCCATCGGGTATTGTGCCCACGAAAAAATTGCCTGAAACACCAGGAAAAATATTCCAAGAAAAATAAGATAACCCCACACCGGATGAAGCAATATTTTATCAATGCGTGAAGTGGTTTGTAAACTTTTGTTTTGAAAATTTTCTTCGCGGACACAAGCATTGATAATTTGATTTGTGATGTTGTAGCGCAGCATTACTTCACCGCTCTGAAAGCGAGCATCACTGAAATGAAATTTCGATTTCCATTCTTCAATTGCTGTATGTTTTATTTCAGGGAAATCATTCAAGTCTTTGTGAAGAATTGCCAGAAGCACAGATTCATATTCATCATTGGCTGAAATTTTATTTTTTAGTTCTTCGGTTGCCGGAAATAATTCCATCGCATTCACAAACTGTTTTGATGGCGCTGAAATTTCTTTAGAAAGAAGGGAAAGAAGCTCCTTCACTCCTTTGCCTTTGCGCGCATTCATTGGAACCACAGGAACACCCAGAGCATCCTCCAATTTCTTCACATCAATTTTTGTGTGGTTCTCCTCAGCAATATCAATCATGTTGAGTGCAATCACAGTTGGGATTCCCATGTCTATAACCTGAGTGCAGAAAAGTAAATTGCGTTTCAGGTTTGATGCATCCGCAACCAATACAATCACATCCGGGTGCGATTCATTATCCGGATTGGCAAGCACATCAAAGGTTACCATCTCATCAATACGGCGCGGATAAATACTGTAGGTGCCGGGAAGGTCAATTGCAAGCGCCTGTTCACCGCCATTGAGTTGAATGATTCCGGTTTTTTTATCTACCGTAACGCCGGGAAAGTTCCCGACCTTTTGTCGCATACCTGTAAGCGCATTGAAGAGCGAAGTTTTTCCGCAGTTTGGATTTCCGGCAAGAGCAATTTTCAATTTCTTTTTTTCACTCATTGCTTTTTCACTTTTACTGCTTCGGCTTCTGATTTGCGCAAGCCCAAAATATAATTTCCGATTTGAACAGAAATTGGATCGCCAAGCGGTGCGATATAATTTATTTCAATTGCTTCGCCTGGAAGGCAACCCATTTCCATAAGCTTTAATCCAAGAGTGGAATTATCGAGCGAAATAATTATGGCTTTATCGCCCATTGACAAAGAAGAAAGAGGAATGACGCTCATTTAAAAAAAGGGACGCAATGTTAATACATGTTCACAGTTTGAAGACACTGGTTCATATCATTTACTTCAGACAACTGAATTCATTATAAATAACTATCGATATTCGAATAACTTGTATTCAGAACAATTTCAATTCACATTTGCCGTTGTTACCAAAATGAAATTTTTTAAACCTCTATTTATCATATTATGTTTTGCACTTTCTATCGTTTCGTGCCGAAAGGATGTTTTTATCACTGACACTTCAGTAAAAATAAATTTTTCGAAAGACACACTTACTTTCGATACCGTCTTCACTTCAATTGGTTCTGCTACACGGTTTTTCAAAGTCTTTAATCCTTACAGCAAGAAAATAAAAATCAGCAGTATCAAACTTGCCGGCGGCGATCAATCACATTTCAGAATAAATGTAGATGGAATATCGACCATTGAAGCAAACGATGTTGAGATAGCCGCACACGATAGTATGTATATTTATGCAGCCGTAACAGTTGATCCCAATAATGATGCAAATCCATTTGTGATTGAGGACTCAATTCTTTTCGAAACAAACGGCAACAATCAAAAAGTTATTTTGAATGCGTGGGGACAGAATGCGCATTTCTATTATGATTCTGTAATTGTAGCAGACCAGCACTGGGTAAACGATCTGCCGTATGTGATAATTAACTCCATGATTATTGATAGCAATGTGACTGTTACAATTGATCCGGGGTGCAGAATTTATAATCACCCCCATTCATTGATAGGAGTAAAAGGAAAATTGATTGTTAACGGAACAGCAGCTGACACAGTTTTTTTTCGTGGCGACCGTCTTGAAAATTATTTTCAGGATTTGCCCGGCCAGTGGGGCGGAATCATTATTCTTCCCGGAAGCACCGGCAGCTTAATGGAATATACCACTCTTCAGGACGGGGATATTGGGGTGTGGGCAGATGATTCTGTTCTCTATGCTCAACCACATGTTGCACTGAAACAAGTGGTGATTAAAAACATGACCTATGCCGGTATCCGCGGCATTTCTGCATGGGTAGAAGGAGAAAACACACTCGTATACAATTGCGGGCAGAATAACTGCCTTCAGGTGCTCATAGGTGGAAAGTACCGTTTCACGAATTGCACCTTTGTAGACTACAGCAATATTGCTATCAATCATCAGGACCCTGCGGTTTACCTGAGCAATTATTTTACCGCCGATCAGGTAAATTATTTTTTCGGAGGGTGCGATGCAAAATTTGAAAACTGTATAATATGGGGCGGACTTGATGAAGAGTTGGCGCTTGATTTTTTAGGAACAGCAGCTGGCGATGCCATATTTGATTCTTGCTGCATAAAAACAGACTCTACACTTTCTGCAAGCAGCACTTGGTTTAAACAAGATCCGAAATTTATAAGCACTACGAATGAAAATTATCGACTTCAGTTTGGGTCGCCATGCGTAGGAAGCGGCAAAACAAATTTGCTGACAGTTGACCTGGATGGCCTTGCCCGCCCGCTTGGTCATATTGACATCGGTTGTTACGAGCGATAAGTAGACACGAAAAAATTTTCTGTTCAATCAAACTTTATATCCGAATTGTTCAGAAATTTATTTTTCGTTTCGAAGAAGCTAATCGGGTGAAATTTTTTCGGAAGCACAGCATTTCGAAAAGCTAAAAACACTATTCGCGATTTAAGTTTCTCTGATTTTTCAAAATGAAAATGCTGAGAAATATTTACTGGAGTTTTCCGGTGCAGTTGCTTTTACTGCACATACGCCGGAATTTATTTCTGGTCATCAGTTTGATTTTACTCATGCTGATTGTGACCAAAAGTTTTGGTGCGCGCTTCGGGCTAGCTTATCTATTTCTTGATCCTGAATATCTCGGAAGGGTAAATTTCTGGAGTTTCTTTATTGTGGGGGTTGCATTCGGAGCGTTTGTTCTTACCTGGAATATCACGAGCTACATTCTGAACAGCCACCGCTTTCCTTTCCTCGCAACTTTCCAGCGACCATTTGCGCGGTATTGCCTTAATAATTCGGTGCTGCCAATGATGTTTGTCATCAGCTATTTCTCATACTTTATTTATTTCCAGGCAGTGTATGAGTGGATGGTGTGGTACAAAATCATTATGAGCCTATTTGGATTTTGCACAGGAGGAATTTTGCTCCTCGCCGTTTCTTTCAGCAAGGGCCTGAATACACATGTAAGCGAAGAACATGCACACGGGCTCACACACCGGAGCCCTATGCGCCGCTGGAGATTCGGAAATATTCCGGACCGGAGAAAACTGCGGGTTGATTATTTCTTCATTTATCCATGGAAAATTCGCCGCGTGCGTGAGGTTGAACATTATGATGAAGACAGACTATTGACAGTCTTTAAACAACATCATCGCAGCGCACTCATTATTGAGCTCATTGCATTTGAGGTGATTGTTTTGCTTGGATTTTTGATGGACTATAAATTATTCAGGGTGCCAACATCAGCAAGCATTTTTCTTTTGTTCAGCATTCTGGTTGCGCCAATTGGTGCGCTCTCTTATTATTTGCGCTCATGGGGCGCAAGTGTTTTTATAGGGCTCATAATTCTTTTCAATCTATTGCTTCGATTCAATTTTATGAATCATGAGAACAAAGCATTCGGCCTTGATTACACTCATGAGCGGGTTCAGTACACACTGAAAAATATTGAAGAAAGCAGCAATGACTCTAACTACAATCGCGATAAACAATTTGAAATACTGACTCTTGATAACTGGAAGAAAAAATTTTCACACGCCGATTCCACGAAACCAACTCTTGTTCTAATTAATTGCAGCGGAGGCGGATTACGCGCTACGGTTTGGACCTTTCAGATGATGCAGTTACTCGATAGCCTGAGTAGTGAAAAATTTTCTGCTCATGCAAAACTTATTACCGGAGCATCGGGCGGAACACTGGGAGCAGCCTACTATCGCGAATTATTTCTTCGAAAACAAAAAGGAGAAAAAATTGATTTGAACTCGCAGGAATATCTTGATAATGCATCGCGCGATATGCTCAATGCAGTGTCATTTGCTTTTGTGGTCAACGACTTACTGATTCCATGGCAGCGCTTTCGTGAAGGTGAAAATCAATATCGTAAGGACCGCGGCTATATGTGGGAAGAACAATTGAACGAAAACACAGATAATGTATTGAAAAAATCAATCAGTGATTATGCGGCTGATGAACACAGCGGAATAATTCCGATGATGGTTTTCACACCAACTATCATTGATGATGCGCGAAGATTAAATGTTGCTTCAGTGCCGGTTGCATATCTCGATCGGCCATCGGGAAGTCTTTCGCCCGGTTCAAATTTGAAAACAGATGCGATTGATCTGCAGAATTTTTTTTCAAATCAGGATGCAGCCAATTTGAGGTTCACAACTGCGATCCGAATGAATGCTACTTTTCCCTACATCATGCCGAATGTTTTTCTCCCAACCACACCGGCAATTCAAACTATGGATGCGGGCTTGCGCGATAATTATGGAATGGAAACATCGCTCCGCTATCTTGATGTATTTAAAGAATGGATAGCTGAAAATGTGGGCGAGGTAGTAATTGTCCAATTCCGGGACATGAAAAAAAACCCGGAACCTAAAGTAGAACCGCATCAATCGGTTTTGCAAAAAATGTTTGACCCCATTAACAGCATTTATTCTAACTGGAATGAATATGAAGACTATCACTTCGACAATCAGATAAACAATGCAACAAGCTGGCTCGGAAAACCGCTGCATGTTATTTCGTTTGAATATTCTCCTGCCGAACAAAATCAATCAGCAAGCATGAGCTGGCATCTGACTTCGAAAGAAAAACAAGATGTGAAAAATGCTGCAGGCAATTCGCACAATCAGGAAGAAATAAAAAAACTGCTATCGTTGTTGAAATGAAAGTCAGAATTTTTCTAGCTGTAATTTTTATTACAACTGCTTTTTTCTCCTGTAAGAAATATCCCGATGGACCTTCTCTTAGCTTTCGCTCTCCAACTCAGCGGTTGATTGGAAAATGGGAGTTGAAAGAATACAGAGTGGATGGAGTTGATTCGATGAGCATTTTCAGTAACTACCACACGATCCCAGGCCTGGATTTTAAAGACCCGAATCGGGTGGACTCTGCCGGCTTTATTATAAGAGGAGGTATTGACACCGCGAACTATGTAACCTCAATTGGCCTTTATGAATTAACGAATCATAAAAAGAATCTTGTGCTACATCCTTCAACTTATGTAAATGATTTGAATTTGTTTTCGCCGCTAATCAGCACCGAAGATTTGACATTTGATATCCTTCGCTTAACTCATAAAGAGTTTTGGATTGAAATTGATTTTCACTCGCGTCATTATGAGATGCACTATGCCGGCGAACAGTAGCTACAAATACTTCTCTCCCTTCTGGCGCTTGATGTCGGCAACAATTTGTTTGATTTCCTGCTCACGGTCTTTCGGGGTAATGAGCAGCACATCTTCTGAATCAACTATTATAAAATCTTCGAGCCCCTGCAGCACCACCAGCTTTTTATCAGGAACCATAACCATACAATTGTTGGTGTCAAAAGCGACTACATTTTTTCCGCTCACCGCATTTCCTAAATAATCTTTCTGATGAAGATTGTAGAGCGATGCCCAGGTTCCCAAATCGCTCCATCCGAATTTTGCCGGAATGACCAAAACATTTTTTGCCTTCTCCATCACGCCGATGTCAATTGAAATATTCTGACACAGAGAATAAGATTTGGCAATAAAGTCGTGTTCTTTCTTTGTGTTATAAAAAGTTTTTCCGCGCTGAAAAATTTCATGCATCTCCGGGACATACAACTGAAAAGCGCGTAACCAGGATTTTACATTACCAACAAAAATCCCGGAGTTCCACAGAAAGTCCCCACTCTGATAAAATGTTTTTGCAATTTCAAGTGTTGGCTTTTCTACGAAAGTTTTTACACGGAAAGCATCGCTCTCATTCTTTTCCTCAATAAACTGAATGTAGCCATAACCGGTATCCGGTCGAGTTGGCAAGATCCCGAGAGTCAATAAAACCTCTTTGTGCTTTGCGATTGTGAGCGATTTTTCCATCACTTCTCCGAAAATCTTTTCATTCAAAATCACATGATCGCTCGGAGCAATAATGATATTGGCATTTGGCTGAAGGGCAGAAATTTTATGCGCCGCATAACACACACATGGCGCAGTATTTTTTCTCGCCGGTTCCAGCATCAGGTTATTGTCTTTCAGTTTCGGCAGCTGTTCAAACACCAAATCTTTATATAGGTCATTGGTGATGATGAAAATATTTTCAGCAGGAAGAAATGCCTCGAAGCGTTCGTAAGTCTGTTGCAGCAGGGTTTTGCCTGTGCCGAGCACATCCAGGAATTGTTTAGGCTTTTTGTTTTTACTCAGGGGCCAGAACCGGCTGCCGATTCCCCCAGCCATAATTAACGCATAATTGTGCGAAGACATCTGGCGCAAAGAAAAAAGTTATTCTGAAATTTTTCTTACTTCATCTGATCATGAACTTCATCCAGCTTATGCTGAATGTAGGCTATGTCATCCGCAAGCGCAGGGTCCTCCTTAGATTCGAGAGAATCTTTCACTTGCTTTAGATCGCCTTCGGCAGACATACAAATCCACGAAGCCTTATTGCTGGTGGCAATGGTGGCAAGCAAATCAATTCCTTTCCTTCGCACAGAGGAGCCGCAATTCACCAGATAATCTTTCATCTTGGTTATTAAAGAAAAAAGTTCGTATCCGTCTGCGGTGTTCAATTTGTTTTCAAACCAGCTGAAGTCGCTATCATTTCCTTTCGAAGCAAGTGTTCCGGCTATTACATTAAGAAGAGATGAAGTGTTTTCATTCTTCAGTGATAAGGCGAGCTGGTAAGCTCTGTCGGGGTTCACATCTTTCAAAGCATTAATGGTAGTGGCCAGTACGCTATAAGAGCTGTCATGCTCAGTGATTGAGGCCAATTCATTAACCAAATCTTTGTCGTTAAGTGTTGCTAATTTTTTTAGCGCAGCAGTTCGAACCTGTGGTTTCGGATCTGTTTTTACCAGATTGATAAGAAGCGGTTTTGCATCGGCAATAGTTTTTTCATCATCAAGCGCAAGTGCATTAATAGCATCTTTTCTTAAAGACCAGTATTTATCGTTTAGTGAAGCGATTAAAGCGAGCCGGGAATTTTCATCAAGATCTTGTTCGTTTTGAAAATTCTTTATTGCTTCATATCGATCCATATATAGCGGCGCATGCAGATACTGAAACACATATTCAGAATCTGATTTGTTGTCATTCACTTGCCAAAGAATGCTTTTGCTGGCATCCACATTTACCAAATCAGGTTTGGAGTATGCCGGAAAAGTAAAAGTTTGTTTCGGCTGATTCATCATCACACGATAGTGCTTCACTTCATTTCCAAAATACAAATCCACATCAACAGGAAGAGTGAAGGCCGGATTTTTTTCGTCAATGGTTTGTGTTTGCTCAATCGTTACAAACTGTGCGTTAGAACCGTCGCTGTAATTGTAGCTGATGTTTACAACCGGAAGGCCGGACGAAAGAAAATATTCATTGAAAAACCAATTCAAATCCTGGCCGGTCACTTCTTCAAAAGCCAATCGCAGATTATGAATCTCCACGGTCTTGAATTTGTTCTGAGTAAGATACACATTGAGTGCTTTGTAAAACGCATCATCGCCCACATATGCACGAAGCATATAGAGAACGCAGCCGCCACGCTGATAGCTGTTAACATCAAACATGTCTTCCTTATCTGCATAATAAAAGCGAATGAGATCTACCGGATTTTCTGATCCGGCAAGCAAGTAAGAATTTAAATCATTTAAGTGCTGATGGTCGCCGGCATCTTTTCCGTATTTATATTCATTCCACATCACTTCTCCAAAGGTTGCGAAAGATTCATTGAGCGGAATGTTTGACCAGGATTCGCAGGTTACCAAATCGCCAAACCAGTGATGAAACAATTCGTGACAAATAATGTCATCCATATTTCCATCAATGATTTCGCGGTGTGTTCGATTAAGCGCATCAAAGTGAACAACAGCAGAAACATTTTCCATGGCACCCGAAACAAAATCGCGCACCACCACCTGCTTAAAAATTCCCCAGGGATAAGGAACGCCCAGAATGGTGCTGTAGTAATCAATCATCTCCGGCGTGCGCCCGAAAATATCTTTTGCATAAGGAGAATATTCTGGTTCAAGATAATAATCTACCGGCATTCCTTTCCAGGTATCATGAGTGATCTTCCAATTTCCAGCACCCATCATTACCAGGTACGGAGCAATGGGCCTATCTAATTTCCAATGATCAGTACGGGTTCCGTTTTTATTGTCGGCCGAAGATATCATTACCCCATTAGAGATAGTAGTGAACTGCGTATCCACAGTCATTGAAATATCAATGAGTGTTTTCATATTAGGTTTATCAATGGTCGGAAACCATGCGGAGTTTGATTCGGTTTCGCCTTGTGTCCATAATTCGGTTGGTTTGTTCTTGTCTTCACCAAGCGGATTGATAAAGTATAAACCCTTAGCATCAGTGATAGCAGAACTGCCGGCCGTTGTGCGCTCGTTTGGCTTGGCTGTATATTCAATCAGCAGGGAATATTGTTCGGCGGAAGAATATTTTCTATCCAGAAAAATATGAAGCTGTGAAGAATCATAAACATAATTGAGCAGCTTGTTTCCTGCAGGAGAAATGAGTTCAAGTTTATGAATGTCGAAACCTTTTGCATCAAGTGTGAGTGAATCGGTAGGATAGAAGTGGGGCTTAAAAACAATTGTTGCCTTACCATTCATGTGTTGTTTCTTCCAGTCGAAACTCACATCGAGAGAAGTGGAAACAATATCATTTATAATAGCGTGTGAAAGCTGGTAGCTGAGTTGTTCTTCGGTGTCGCTTTGGTCTTCGGTTTGAATATCGTTTTCTACGCTCGCCGTTGAATCTGCAGCTGTCCAATCATATGTGTAATAATTATCACCATGATGATGAAAAAGCCCGCAGCCCGAATGAAGTGATGCGGCGATTAGAATAGAAATAAGGAGAGCGATTTTTTGTAAAAGAAATTTCATGAATGCTTTTTAGAAGCGAACAAACCTAAGTCTTTAGGGGATTAATTATTTGGGAAACCAGAAAACGCCGGCAGTCCTATATCTCTAAATTAACTTTCGCTCTTTCGTGTTTTCACATACATTCACATCTTCAAAAAAAATTTTTCCAATGAAAAAAATTTACTCTCTCGTAACCGTATTGCTTGTTCTCACTTATTCAGCAATGGCGCAAGTTTCCTTTTCTGATGATTTTGAATCTTACACCGCAGGACAATTGCTTGCACAAAATTCCACAACATGGGCAACCTGGAGCGGAGCCGGCGGCGGAAGCGATGATGTTGCCGTAAGCAACTCTTTGGCGCACAGCGGAACCAACTCAGTTTATCTTTCTTCAACTTCATCAACAGGCGGCCCTACTGATTTGATTCTTCCTTTCGGTTCGCAACTCAATACCGGAGATTTTACTTTCAGTTGCTGGTATTACATTCCTTCGGGTAAGGGCGGTTACTTCAATTACCAGGCAAACACAATTGTGGGTCAGGTATGGGCAATGGATGTAACCTTCAATACAAATGGCACTGTTGATTTCACAAACAGCGGAACTCTGCTTCTGTCTGTTTCTTATCCTCAGGGGCAATGGTTTCAGTTTATGATGACAGCCAACCTTAATAATGCTTCCTGGAATGTAAAGTTTGATGGAGTTTCAGTTGGAACATTTTCTAATCCGGTGATGAACATTGCTTCAATGGATTTTTTCCCCAATGACAATAATGCGCAGATGTATATGGACGATGTATCGTTCTCTCATGTTCCGTTTACTGCTCCTGCGCTTGATGCTTCGGTTATGAATCTGAATATACAGAACGGACTGGCTTCACAAAACAGAACACCAAAGGTTGACATCCGCAATCTCGGTACTACAGCCATTACTTCTTTTAACCTAACCACCACTTATAATGGAAGTCAAAACACAGACAATATTAGCGGAGTGAATTATGCCCCCGGCTCAGTAAATACGGTTACTCTTACAAATACCGTAACACTTGCAAGCGGAACGCTTCAGGCCACAACAATAATAAGCAATGTAAATGGCGCCGGAGCAGACGGCTATGCGGGTGACGATAC
Organism: Bacteroidota bacterium; assembly: GCA_003455275.1. Taxonomy (GTDB): domain Bacteria; phylum Bacteroidota; class Bacteroidia; order Chitinophagales; family UBA10324; genus CAXBPY01. The sequence continues at coordinate 10,503 of DMRR01000111.1, forward strand.
ATCAAAATCAAACATCACATCAGTCACTCCCGCTCCCGGCAAAATTGTTTTTGCTGAAGAAGCAACCGGAACCTGGTGCCAGTGGTGCCCGCGTGGTGCTGTGTTTATGGATATGATGACAGAAAAGTATGATGGATTTTTTGCAGGAGCAGCAGTTCATAATTCAGATCCGATGGCCGACTCTGCATATGATGCAAACATGGGCAACTGGATTACCGGATATCCAAGCATGCTGGTTGACCGGCTTCCGAAAATTGATCCCTCTGCTGTTGAACAGGATTTCCTGAACCGAATTGTGATTGCGCCGAAGGCAATACTTACCAATGGCGCGCAATGGAATATTACAACAAGAGAATTAAAAGTTTCGATTAAGACCAAACTTCAATCAAACACCACAGGGCAATATTCTCTTGCATGTGTATTGACAGAAGACAGTGTTCACAATACAGGAAGCGGATGGTCACAGTCAAATGCATATGCGGGCGGAGGCAATGGAGTCATGGGTGGCTTCGAGTTATTGCCCAACCCCGTTCCGGCCGCGCAGATGAATTACAATCATGTTGCAAGATTTATTTACCCCGATTTCAATGGCTCGCTTGCAGCATATCCTATGAGCATGAGTTCTGGCGATTCATTCATTCACAATTTCACTTTCACTCTTCCGGCAAGCTGGGATGAAAATCAGATTCACATAATTGGTGTTTTTAATGACCTGAATAATTCAGATGGAAATGGAAGCATTGACAATGTGTCTACCACGACAATTGACGAAGCCCTTTCAAATGGATATTGGAATGGAACCGACTTGGGCGGAATTGATTTCCTGAATTCTGTTTCATCTGCAATTAACAATGACTATAAAATTTACATCTATCCCAACCCGGCAACACAAGAATCATTTGTAAATGTTTCATTGCAGAAAGCAAGTGATGTTGTGATTTCGGTTTATTCTGTTGATGGAAAGTTCTTGCAGAAAAAAAATTATGGAACACTTAACGGGAACTCCGCTCTTCCAATTGAAACCTCGCTGCTTTCTTCAGGAGTTTACATGATAGAAATAAGTGTGAATGGAGTAAAAGAAACCTTGAGACTGGTTAAACAATAATTAAGAGAAAATATTTTATGAAAAGCGCCCCGAAAATTTTTGGGGCGCTTTTTTATTTTAAAAATGTGTGGAACAGATTGATGTTTTCTTTGCGCAACTGAAATAAAATTTTCTTTTGAAAAACTGG
>DMRR01000188.1 GCA_003455275.1 Bacteroidota bacterium
AAAACTAAAATGATGCTGAACACCATCATGTTCTTCTTTGATTCACGAAGCGTGCGAACTGAAATATTTTTCTGCATCATTTCCTGATCGAGCCCTGTCATTGCGATGGTGACAAATGCACCGCCTATTATCTGCTTAAGAAAAAAGTTGTCAGCTTTCCAATTATCAATTTGAAAAGTTTGCGTGAATCCTTCTGCATGTATGGCCTGCAATAATTCAGCGAAAGAAAAATTCAATTCATGTGCTATAAGATAGATGGTAATGATAAGCGCGAGAATCATTCCTGTGGTCTGTAACATATCTGTCCAAACAATTGTTTTAACTCCACCATTGAATGTATAAAGTAAAATCATGAACAGAATAACCATAACTGTGAGTGCAAAAGGAATTTGCATTGCATCTAAAACTGAATGTTGCAGCACCATTAGAACTAAATAAATTCTGATGGATGCACCCAGTGTTCGTGAAAGAAGAAAAAAAGAAGCGCCGGTTTTATATGCAGCAACACCAAATCGATTTTGCAGGTATGAATAAATACTGGTGAGATTAAGCCGGTAATAAAGCGGCAGCAGGACAAATGCAACTACGAAATATCCTAGGAAATATCCTATCACCACCTGCATATACATAAAGTGATTTTTAAATACATCGCCTGGCACGCTCATAAAGGTGACTCCGCTAAGCGAGGTGCCAATCATTCCATAAGCGACAATTAACCACGGAGATTTTTTACTTCCCAGAAAAAAATCATGATTGCCTGCTTTTCGTGAAGTCCACCAGGCAATAAACAGAAGCACTAAAAAATATAGTGCGATACATGCAACAATAATTTGGGGACTCAATATTCTGGAATGTTTATTTTCCTCTCAATGACGGACATTCGTCTGGATTCAAACCATGGAGTTCCATCCATCTCCGGCTGTGTGCAATGGTGTATGTGATTGTAATACCTGGAAAAAAATACCAATCTTTTTTTGATGGATCGCCACGCATTTGTCCTTTGGAGAAGTGCTGTTTCATGCTGTCACCTACCACTTCAAAACTACGGTCACTCAGATCCAGAGCAAGTTGTCCTTTCTCTGCCAGCATAGCCGCACGGTCAGGAAATGAGGTGCTGACATCGTCGAGGTAATCAGTAAAAGTTTTTCTAAGCGCACAGTCAGCGGTTACTGACCAATGTTCGCTCAACCGAACCTTTACACCAAGACCAAGCGGAATGCATAATTGAGTAAGACGATATGGGGGACGGTTTCTATAGATAGATAATCCCTGACCTTCAGTTCCAATTTCCTGAAGGTTGTACCATTGTCCCTGGTAATATGCCTGCGGGTTAAAATGAAAGAACCCAAGGCCAGCCTCAACAAATGGGGTAAAGTTTTTTTGATATCGATCACCCTGCCATCCCAGAATATTGAATTCGCCAATCAAGCTTGCTTCAATAATCTGAGTACGGAAAGATAAATTTCTGCGAATGCGAAAAGGTTGACCAAGATTGTTTCGGGCATCGGCGCCGGTAATTTCTCCGGTTGTAATTGCACCGCGCCAATTAAAATTCCAATTCACATTGTATTTATAAACCAAACCTGCGCTCCAGTGGGTTTCACTCGGTGCAAATGCAACCGGAGATAAGTCTCCAAGATAATTTGTCACTCCACCAAAAACACCGATTTCGGTTCGCTGAGCATAGAGCTGACCGGAGCAGAAAAGCAGAAGAATAAATATTTTTTTCATTAGTTATTTTTCTGTGTCAAATCTAAGAGCATATTAATTGGAGCGAAGAGCACTTTTCCACGAATGAGAAATTGATGTGGCAATATTGAATGCATAGGGGAGAAATAACATTTTTAGATTTCTTTAACAAAATGATGAGAAGAAATTTTGAACCCTTTGTTGAGATAAAGACGATGCGCATCAAAGCGCTGATCCCCTGAGTCCAGAGTTATTTTTTTTAACCCTGAATTTCGGCCCAGCTCAAATACAAAATCAAGCAACCGGCTTCCGTAACCTTTTCCTCTGTGTTGAGGCAGGGTAGTTAAATCATCTATATAAAAATGTTTTCCGGCATGCAGAAACTGAAGATAGCGAAACCCAATGGCAGAAACAGCTTTTCCATCAATCTCAATATAGGCGAGGCGATAACCCTCATTCATCATTGTGAGAATAAGTGAAACAAAATTTTCTTTTATCAAATGAGGCCTTAATCCATGAATGACTTCAAAACATTTTGAAATTTCTTCTTCTGATTTTGCTTCTTGAATGTTCATTTGATTTTCTTGTTTTTGAAATATTCCTTCATTGGAGCGAAATAATAATCTTTCCATCCGCTCTTGTAATTTTTTGCCTGGGGTGCCGGAATATTGGTGTGAGTCAAAATAATTTCTGTGCCTTTCCCTTTTTTCTTTAAAACAATTTCAAGAATAGAATCTTCTGAATCATCAGGAAATTCTTCAGTACGCCATGAGTGCAGTATGCGCCTGTTATTTTCCAGATCAAGAATTTTTCCGCTGATGTAATTGTCCCATGCAGTGAACTTTGAATTTAACCTGGAAGAAATTTTAGCCTTGCCACCGGTAAATAAGCTGTGTTCCTTACTGTTGAGCCAGGCATTGTATATCTGTTCAGGTGATGAAGGAATTATAGCTTTCAATTTGATTTTTTCTTTCAATTTTATGTTAGCCATTCTTTATGATTTTATAACTGAGAATTAAAAATACATATGTAAAATAAAATTGAATTAAAAAATAAAGACTAAAAAAATCTGAAATAGATTTCTTATTTTGTTGAAATCTATGTTGGCATTAGCAAAGTATTTTCCATCTCTTCCAAATTTGCATCGGGTATTTATTTCTCTATTCTTATTATTCACTATTTCAATTCCCGGGCTGGCTTCAGTAAAAACTAAAATCGATTCATTAGAACATCTACTTTTTATAGCAAACAATGATTCTACCAAGGTCGATTTCATGAATCAAATTGCATATGAAGCTTTTAAAGATGGAGATTTGAAACTTCAGCAAAGAGCATTAAAGTATAATTCGGAGGCTATTTCACTTTCGAGGGAAATCTCATATAAAAAAGGACTCGCTGAAGGGTTACTGCAAATGGGCAAATTTCAAATCAGCAATCAGCATGATTACAGCAATGCAACTTCAAATTTTTATTCAGCAAAAACAATTTATGAATCTATCAACGACAGCTTTGGATTATCTAAATGTCAAATGCAACTGGGGTTGATCAGTTATTTACTACAATACTATCAGGATGCGATCAAATGTTTTGATGAAGCCCTAAAACTCTACAAGCATCGCGATATACAAAATGCGATGTCCAATTACCTGATTGCTTTGTCTTATATTGAATTAAATGAATATGACAATGCTCACCGTTTTTTTAATAATGCTATTTCAATTTATGAATCACTCATGGATCCTGACAATAAAAAACACGGACTGATTCAGTGCTATACTTATTTGGGAAAAATGAATGTGCGAATGGGAAATATTGATGAGGCATTTAAGTGCTTTGATAAAGTTCGCTCCTTCCCCGGATATGATTCTGATGTTCAAACTGTGGGCAGACTTCTGTCAATTGAAGCTGGCGCATATTTAAAATTAAATGATATTGAGAAAACAATTTCTATCGGGTTGCAAGCGCACGACCTTGGTGAGAAATATGATGATGAAATTACTTTAACTGAAGCTGATGTTCATTTATCAAAAGCATTTGAATTAAAAGGAGATTATAAAAAATCATTCTATTTTTTACAGGAACTGAAGGAGTTGAATGATTCATTGTTTTCAAGCAATTCTGCCCAGCGGGTTGCAGAAACCAAGAGCAAGTTTGAATATGAAAAACAGCTATTGATTGAAAAGCAGCAACAGGAAAAATTGAGTGTAATTTCTCAGAAGGAAATAGAAAAGCAGAAAATCATTCGTAACTCAACCTTTGTTGTGTTGAGTGCGGCAATCATCTTTCTTGTTTTTGTTTATATGCAGCGCCGAAGATTGAGTATTGAAAAGCAGAGAGGAGAAAACCTGCTGCTCAATATTCTTCCTTCAAAAGTTGCTGAAGAATTAAAAACCTCCGGTGGTATGCATGCCGAGTAATATGACCTTGTTACTGTATTGTTTACTGACTTCAAAGATTTTACGCGCCTCTCTGCCAGAATGAATGCAACCGAACTTGTTGCGGAAATAAATTTTTACTTCAGTGCATTTGATGCAATCATCTCAAAATATAAAATTGAAAAAATAAAAACCATTGGCGACGCTTACATGTGTGTGAGCGGTGTTCCGGTTCAAAATCTTAGTCATGCTGTAGATATTGTAAATGCTGCCCGTGAAATACAAATGTTAGTGAACAGAACAGCTGATGAGCGTATAGCAGAGGGTAAACCATTCTTTGAAATCCGCTGTGGAGTGCATTCAGGTCCGGTGGTGGCGGGAGTAGTGGGCGTAACCAAATTTGCATATGATATCTGGGGCGATACCGTGAATATTGCTTCAAGAATGGAGTCAACCAGTGAAACGGGGAAAATAAATATTTTAGGAACTACTTATGAATTAATCAAGCACAAGTTCAATTGTACATATCGCGGTAAATTAGATGTTAAAAACCACGGTCAGTTCGATATGTATTTTGTAGATGATGTAAAGTAGGTATTGTTTACTTTTTAAATTGATTCCAGCCTTGCGCAATCAGATCATGAATCTGATTTCCCTTTGTCACTAATTTTTTTCCCATGCTTTCATGAGTAATATGTCCGATCACTGATATATCAGGATGATCTTTTACTTTTTCATAATCACTTTGCTTGATGGTGAATAACAATTCATAATCTTCTCCGCCGCTTAAAGCGCAGGTAACTGGATCAATATTAAACTTCAGTGCCTGGTTATAGGTTTCTTCAGCCATTGGTATTTTTTCTTCATAAACTGTGCATCCGGTTTTAGAGTCTTCGCATAGGTGTAATAATTCAGAAGAGAGACCATCTGAAATATCAATCATTGAAGTAGGAACAACATTTATTTTTTCCAGAAGCTCAATAATGTCTTTTCGGGCTTCCGGTTTAAGCTGCCTGCCCACGATATATTGTTGTTGTTCCAGGTTCGGCTGAATGCTTGGGTTTTCTAAAAAAATTCTTTTTTCTCTTTCAAGAATTTGTAACCCCAGGTAGGCTCCGCCAAGATCGCCGCTTACGCAGATTAAATCATTCTCTGCAGCTGTGCTTCTCAATACGATTTTTTTCTCATCCACTTCGCCAATTGCTGTAACCGAAATCAGCATTCCTTTTGTGCTATTGCTGGTATCGCCTCCAATCAGGTCAACCCCATATTGTTCGCATGCATGGTAAATGCCTTCATAAAGATCATGAATGGCTTCAACTGAAAAACGATTGCTGAATGCAATTGAAATCAGAATCTGTTTTGGAGTGGCATTCATGGCATATACATCTGATAAATTGACGACAACTGATTTATAACCCAGATGTTTTAAAGGAACATAAGCCAGATCAAAATGAATTCCTTCAATGAGCAGGTCAGTGGTGATCACTGATTTCATGTTTTTGAAATCAATTACTGCCGCATCATCACCTATACCAATTTTGCTTGATTCGTTTTTCAGTTTAAAATTCTTGGTCAGATATTTTATCAAACCAAATTCTCCAAGCTCGCTTATTTCTGTCCTGCTTTCTGAGTTTGCTTCCATGCCGGCGAAATTAATTTGATGCAGCAAGTTTGATCCATTTTTAAATTCTTATTACGAACCTGAAATGCTCAGTCAATCTGAAATATTTTCGCCGAATGAATCCAATCAAAATAATATTTACTTACTCTGCACAGAATCTTCAGCGAGCAAATGTTCTGCATTACAAAATGAACTACCCTGTTCGCGGAAAAATTCTTTTATGGTTTGGCGTGTTGCTGATCTGGACGGGGTTACTGTTTTTCTATTTCAATCGAGAATCGGGTAATTACCTGATGAGTTATACCTTTCTTGCATATGGTGCAATAGTTATCCTGCTTCATTTTTATATCATGCGCACCTTAGGCAGCAGGCTATTTCGCCGTCACAAAAACAGAGTGCTGCCAATTGATATTCAGATTGATTCTGAAAAAATTTATTTCTCTGCCAATGAAAATCAGGCAACCGTTGCCTGGAATGAAATTCTTAAAGCCTGCATCGGTACAGATGTTATATTGCTTTATATAACTAAAATGAGTTTCTATATTTTTCCTAAAGAAAATTTTTCAGGGAATGATTTTGAAACTTTCACAGCCCTGGTTAAAGAAAAAGTAAAAGAAATTAAATAGCTCTTTCGGAAAACAATTCCGGCTGAATTTCTTTTTCATCTTTAAATAAAAAGGTTTGGCGGTGAAATTCAGTCCTCCCAAATTCTTTTATCGCTGAACGATGATGTGGCGTGCCGTATCCTTTGTTTTGATCCCATCCATACAAGGGGAAATTTGAATTGATTAATTTCATAAAATCATCGCGATAAGTTTTTGCAAGAACACTTGCTGCGGCAATGGATTTATATTTCGCATCGCCCTCTATAATGCATTGATGTTTTACATTTTTATAAGCACGAAAACGATTGCCATCGATCAATATAAATTCAGGTTGAATCGAAAGTTTTTCTAATGCGAGGTGCATTGCCTTTATTGAAGCTTGCAGAATGTTAATCTGATCAATCTCCCGCTCACTCACCGAAGCGACAGAAAAAGCAATCGCATTTTTCTCAATATAAATTTTCACTTCCTCTCTTTCTCCCGCAGTCATCTTTTTTGAATCATTCAGCAATGGATGACTGAATTTTTCAGGAAGAATTACTGCAGCTGCATAAACAGGTCCGGCAAGTGCACCACGGCCGGCTTCATCACAACCCGCTTCAAGTAAATTGTTTTGATAAAAATTTCGTAATCGTGGCACCCAACAAATAAATGTTCGGGTTAATGAAAATTATAAAATAAAAATGAACAAGAACTGAATTATTCCTTAGATCCAGGTTCAGAAATGTGTTGCTCATCTTCAAACATTTCAGGTTCCGGAATTTTGACAGCATAGGATTTATGCGAAGTGTTTTGAAGTGAAGTATTCACCATCCATGGATTAAATATTTTCAGATACTTATAGTTAATTCCGTTGTATGAAGCAAACGCGGCAAGGTCATTAATACTTGAATCAACCTGAACACTATGATACTTCCACATTGGATATTGATCGGTTGAAGCAACATAGAAACCATAACTCTCCGGATTTTTCATCAGCTCTTTCAATGCAAGAATTCTGAAAATATACCGGCTGGTTTCTGTATTCAGATATAAATCATAATATGATTTTACTTTTTGATTTTTCATGGCACCTTCTAATCCGCCTTGCCCAACATTGTAACTGGCCGCTGCTAAGGTCCAACTTCCAAATTTCTGTTTTGATTCGAGCAAGTATTTACAGGCAGCCTCTGTTGCTTTTTCATAATTCAATCTTTCATCAACATATTCATTGATCTCAAGCCCATAATTTTCTCCTGTTGATTCTAAGAATTGCCAAATTCCCTTTGCTCCGCTTGGTGATACAACATCATTTTGCAATCCACTTTCTGCCACTGCGAGATAAATAAAATCCTGCGGCACACCATATTTTTTTAAGATTGGTTTTATGATTCCGCCAACCTGTTTCATTTCTTTTAAAATTAAAATTGTTCGTGAATGCCAATATGTGTTTATTAAAAGTTCGCGATCCAATCTCTCCACAACATCAAAATCATATAGCGGAACCTGCTCGCCGGCAAAGTCAAGTGAATCCGGTAGCCGGACAGGGTATGATTTAT
>DMRR01000076.1 GCA_003455275.1 Bacteroidota bacterium
GACAAACTGCACAATGCAGGCAGAGAAGATAATTACCTCGTAAGCGGAACTGATAGATTTAATCATCCTGTTTATCCGCAATCGAATGAGCGGAAAAATTTATTTTATTTGTTCGAAGAATTATTTGCAGCCTTCAAGCAGCAGTATTCCGTTCCTGACTTCAAACCATTCACTAACGAAAGGATTGATGTGATTGAAGAACTTCCGGAGAGCAAACAACCTGAAACCCGGAACTTGAAACCTGAAACTAATGCAATTAAGCGCCTGCACAATAAATTCCGCCTCCTTAATGAAATATTAAGCACCGAAATGAACACAAAACGCGAACTTGGCGGGCTTGCAGAAAATGGCTACGATTCTATGATTAAGTTTGTCCACGAAAATTAAAAATAAAATGGCTAAAGAAATTCTTGATAATGAATTTTGGGAATCATTCAGCAAATCAATATTACATAAATGGATTGTGTGGAGCCATCAAATAGGCAAATGGAAACTTGGGCAATATTTTAATAATGTTCCAACTACAAAAAGTAATGTTGAATTGCAGGAAGAATGTGAATTACTTATCGGACTTGCAAATTCGTATGATGTAACTCCATCAGATTTAGAAAATCATTCATTTTCACAAGGCGGAAAAACTAACGAAGAGTTCAAACTAAACAGCGATGAAAAAACAATAATGTTTGCTGTATATAGATCGCTTATTGATGGGCAATTAGGCGCAATGTCATATTGGAACAGAAGCGATGCGCAGGAATTTGCTTCTGAAAATAATTTAAGTATTGAATCTGAAAAGCGAGAAGTGCAAAAAAAAATTGATGAACTGAAATCGGATATAAAATTCATCAGCCAAAAATCAGAATTGCCTTTAATAGGAAAATATGATTGGCTCAAAATATTACACAACACGGAAGTATTACCACACACACACCAAGGGCGCGAATTGTTTGGAGATGAAAATGATAAGTTGGGCGACAAATATTACAAAGTTTACGAAAAACTTTATCAGCGTATGGAAAAGTTCATCGAAAAGAATTATGGAGAAATAAATTATGACAGGGGTGGAAAAACAAATTGGATTCAATCTGCAATTCATCATCCGGGCGCACTGCGCAACAAAGCAAAAGAAATGGGCTTAATCAAGGGTGATGAAACCCTCAGTGAAAAAGATTTATCCACACTCGAAAAACTTGGTGGTGTTTGGAAAAAAAGAGTAACACTTGCGCGCACGCTACGCAAGTTTGAGGAAGGAGGTGGAGTTTATGATTGGGAAGTAATCACAAAAAAAGACGGTAGAAAAAAATATACAAGAATGGCTGATGGTTACAGTCAGGAAATAATGGAGAAGAAAGATGGAACTGCCTATGTAACAACTATTGACCAATTTTCATTATCAAGTGCGTCAAATACATTTTCAAAATCGGATATAAGTGATGATTTTAGTAATATTTCAGAAGCAAAAAAATATGCTGACGAAATATTAAAAAATAAGTTTGAACACGGCGGAAGCCCCGCCGACTTTGGTTTGTGGGAATACTTAAAAATTCGCATCGAAGAATTTCTTACCAGCAAAGGATTTTTATTTCCTTCTGTTTGGAATTTTGATAAGCCATTTAAACACGGAAGCAATGAATATGTGATTGATACAATGGCACTTACCGATAAAACAAAAGTTGAAAAAGCAACTTTGGTAATGTTTGAATATCCGGTAACCACCACTACACCAGTTGCTGAATTTCATTACAATGCCAATGGTGATGAACTTATAGCCACATCAACTGAATTTAACTGGAGCAATGAAAATGTTTATGCAAAAGGAGGAAAAACAAAAATGAAAGATGGCGGCTCTGTCAATGAAAACTCAACGGTAGAAGATTACAAAAAATATGGTTGGGCAAAATCACTTATTAATGAAGATGTGTATGCTGAAGGTGGCTCAGTTAGCGATGATGAAAAATATTATGTTGCCAATGAAATTGTAAACCAACTCGGCGGAATGCGCCGGCTAAAAATGTTTACAGGCGCATTCAATTTTATTGCTTACCCTAACGGTGTTTCATTTAAACTTCCCGATGAATATGGAGGAGCAAACTATATAAAGATTACACTTAATGGCATGGATTTATACGATGTAGAAAGTGGACGAATTTCCAAAGATGAAATTGGAGTTCCTTCTTATAAAAAACTACATGAACACAATGGAGTTTATAATGATATGCTCATTGATATTTTCGAAAAAGACACTAAAATGTTTTTACACTTTGAAAAAGGAGGAAAAACACAAATGAAAAAAGGAGGAAAGGCAAACATCGGTATTAGAAAATTTGATACTGATGCCAGAGTAACTCAAACAGACAGAGTAGATACCTATGAATGGTGGTTGAATAATATAGATGAAGACGGGCGCCATTTGGAAGGAAAAGTATTAGTATATAAAACCTTAGTCAATCGGGGAGACCACAACCCAAGCGTTAGTGTTGAAGTAATTCCTAACATAATTGATGTGAATGATAACATTAATTATGAAGAAAACAAAAATTTAATTTATGATTCTATCATAGCAGAAATCGGCAGAATGGATGTTTATGCCGAAGGAACAAAGTTTGAAAAAGGAGGAAAAATGAATAATGAATACTTGGAGCAACCAATGAAAGATTTATGGCTTGTTATGAGAGAACATTCCGAACAAGTTTTCGGAATATTTGAAACCGAAGCAGAAGCAGATAAAGTAATGCATAAAACCAATGTAGATTTAACTGCAACACACTTAAAAGTCCCTCAAAAAAAATGGGATGATGGTAAGGTTAATGTTGGAAATATAAAAGGATATTTGATGTCTTACCGCAAAAATTTCGGTTACGAAGCAGGCGGCCCCGTGAATGAATCAGATAAAACACTTGGAATAAATACCAATGAAGATTGGTTTGATTCCATTACACCCGGAAGCAGAGTAACTATTGTAACTCCTAAAGGACAGCAAAGAACCGGAATAGCAGTAATGAAGCACCGTGACGGTAAATATTGGAGACTCAATATGGGTGGTACACATGGCAGAATAGGAGTGGCTACAAGAGACAATGTGGTGTTTGTTAAAACTGATTATGCTTATGGAGGTTTAACGCCATCTGAATCAGTTGCAGATGCAATGCGCAAAGCTGGATT
>DMRR01000125.1:0-272 GCA_003455275.1 Bacteroidota bacterium
AAAGTTTTTTCATCCAAACAAAGTTGCATGAAAAAATCAGTGAATCAGAATTCAAAAAGCTAACTAACAGTAATTATCAGATAGGCTTTATTTATTGTTTGAAGAATTCCTAACCATCAGCCGCTTTCCACGAACCACCAACCTGCTATATTCGCCGCCCCAATGAAAAATATCAGAAACTTCTGCATCATCGCTCATATTGATCACGGAAAAAGCACGCTGGCCGACCGTCTTTTAGAGGTAACCAAAACAATTACCGAACGGCAAATGAT
>DMRR01000125.1:491-4028 GCA_003455275.1 Bacteroidota bacterium
GTGCTCGATGATATGGATCTTGAACGAGAGAAAGGAATCACGATTAAGAGTCATGCAATTCAAATGAAATATTTTCAGAACGGTGAAGAATATGTTCTGAACTTAATTGACACTCCTGGCCATGTTGATTTCAGTTATGAAGTAAGCCGCGCTATCGCTTCTTGTGAAGGAGCTCTCCTGTTAGTTGATGCAAGCCAGGGTATTCAGGCCCAAACAATTTCAAACCTATATCTTGCTATTGATAATAACCTTGAGATAATTCCTGTCGTGAATAAGATAGACATGGAAGGAGCGATGGTGGAAGAAACCAAGGATCAAATTGTTGACCTTGTTGGTTGTAAGAGAGAAGATATAATGCTTGCGAGTGGAAAATCCGGACTGGGTGTTCCTGAAATTTTGGAAGCAATTGTTGCACGCATTCCGGCACCAAAGGGAAATCCTGATGCGCCACTTCAGGCACTTATTTTCGATTCAGTATTCAATTCATACAGAGGAATAATTTCTTACTTCAGGGTATTTAATGGAGAAATAAAAAAGGGCGACAAGATTCGATTCTTCAACACCGGCGAAGATTATGTAGCTGAAGAAGTAGGCGTTTTGCTTCTTGAAAAATCACCGCGCACAGTAATTAAAACCGGCGATGTAGGTTATGTTATTACTGGCATCAAGGAATCGAAAGAAGTAAAAGTTGGAGACACCATCACACTAACCGAGCGTCCGTGCGCTGAAGGAATAAAAGGTTTTGAAGAAGTGAAGCCAATGGTGTTTGCTGGAATTTATCCGATCGACACAGACCAATACGAAGAGCTTCGTGACTCACTGGATAAACTGAAGCTCAATGATGCTTCACTCACTTACGAGCCCGAATCTTCTGTCGCGCTGGGTTTTGGTTTTCGCTGCGGCTTCCTCGGCATGTTGCATTTAGAAATTATTCAGGAACGCCTGGACCGGGAATTCAACATGAATGTGATAACCACTGTACCCAATGTCAGTTTCTATGCATACACAACACGCGGAGAGAAATTACTGATTAATAATCCCACTGATTTTCCTGATCCAACACAGATTGAAAGAGTGGAGGAACCATGGATTCGCGCATCAACAATTTGTAAACCCGAATACATTGGCAACATCATTAACCTCTGCATTAATAAGCGAGGAATTTTCAAAGGTCAAACCTATCTAACGCAGTCACGTGTTGAGTTGCTGTTCGAGTTACCGCTTACCGAAATTGTTTTTGACTTTTATGATAAGCTGAAATCTATTACACGCGGCTATGCAAGTTTCGATTATCACCCTCTTGATTTTCGTGAAAGCGATTTAGTAAAATTAGATATCAAACTTAATGGTGATAATGTTGATGCGCTCTCAGCACTAATTCATCGCGTGCGCGCTGAAGATTTCGGAAGAAAAATTTGTGTGAAACTGAAAGAACTTTTACCGCGACAACAATTCGTAATTGCGATACAAGCCGCCATCGGGCAGAAAATTATTGCACGCGAAACAATCAGCGCACTTCGAAAAGATGTGACTGCAAAGTGTTATGGAGGTGATATTTCTCGAAAGAGAAAACTTTTAGAAAAACAAAAGGAAGGAAAGAAGCGGATGAAGCAGGTAGGAAGTGTTGAAATTCCTCAGTCAGCGTTTCTTGCAGTTTTAAAAATTGACGATTGATGACTCTTCTCGACGGAAAAAAATTATCAGAACAAATTCAAGAAGAACTTCGGTTGAAAGTTCTGGAGAGAAAGAATGCAGGAAAAAAAATTCCACACCTCGCCGCAGTTTTAGTTGGAACAAATGGAGCTTCTGAAACTTATGTTGCAAGCAAAGTGAAGCACTGTGAGAAAATTGGTTTCAAGTCAACACTCATTCGATTCGAAGAAAAAGTTTCAGAAATTGATTTACTTACAGAAGTCAACCGACTGAATCATGATACCGATGTAGATGGAATTCTTGTTCAGCTTCCATTGCCAAAACAAATTGATGTAGAAAAAGTAACCGAAGCCATTTCTCCGGTAAAAGATGTAGATGGATTTTCTCCTGTTAACATTGGAAAAATGGTGAAAGGATTGCCCGCCCACATTGCAGCAACTCCATATGGAATTATGCTTATGCTTGAGCGATATAAAATTGAAACCTCAGGCAAACATTGTGTAGTGATTGGCCGCAGCGACATAGTAGGAAAACCAATAAGTATACTGATGGCGCAGAATTCTATTCCCGGAAACTGCACCGTTACACTTTGCCACAGCCGCACAAAAAATCTGGAAGAGATTTCGCGCAGTGCTGATATTTTAATTGCTGCACTCGGCAAACCTGAATTTGTAAAAGCAGATATGGTGAAGGAAGGCGCTGTTGTAATAGATGTTGGTATCACTCGCGTACCTGATGAAACAAAAAAATCAGGATTCAGAATTGCCGGCGATGTTGCTTTCGATAAAGTTGCTCCAAAGAGTAGTTACATCACACCTGTTCCCGGTGGTGTTGGATTAATGACTATTGCTGCACTTATGTTGAACACAATGAATGCTTGTGAGATTCGGGAGAAATAGGTATTAATCTTCACTCCGATCAATTATTTTATTTTCCTCATCAAATTAATTCGCTACTGAATTTTTCAGTTCATCATTTTCTTTGTCCCACATTTTACATTTATGAGTAAGGCGATAATTGAATGCGTACCAAATTTCAGTGAAGGGCGCGACATGAGTATTATCAAACAGATCACTGATGCAATTGAATCAGCAGATGGCATTCGTTTGCTTGATGTTGATCCCGGGAAAGCTACCAACCGCACAGTGGTGACATTTGTCGGCGCACCTGATGATGTGATTGAAGCCGCATTTCGAGGCATAAAAAAAGCAAGTGAACTGATTGATATGCGTAATCACAAAGGGGAACATCCAAGAATGGGAGCAACTGATGTTTGTCCGCTCATACCTGTTTCCGGGATTACAATGGAAGAAACAATTGAGTTTGCTAAAAAGCTTGGTCAACGGGTTGCAGAAGAGTTGTCAATTCCTGTTTACTTATATGAAAGCGCCGCTACAACTCCTGATAGAAAAAATCTTGCAACCATTCGTGCAGGCGAATATGAAGGTTACTCAAAAAAAATTCTTTTACCGGAATGGAAACCTGATTATGGCAAACCAATATTTAATGCAAGAAGCGGAGCCACCGTAATCGGTGCCCGCGACTTTCTGGTTGCATATAACATTAACCTGAATTCAACTTCTGTGAGAAGGGCAAACAGCATTGCATTCGATGTACGCGAAGCCGGTAGAGTAAAACGAAAAGGAGATCCGATAACAGGCGAAATAGTGAGAGACGAAAAGGGAAATCCTGAATCCGTTCCCGGAACACTAAAAAGCGTGAAGGCAATCGGTTGGTATATTGAAGAATATGGTATTGCGCAGATATCAATGAACCTTACCAATATCAATATCACTTCAGTTCATCATGCATTTGATGAGGTTTGTAAAAAAGCTGAAGTCAGAGGAATTCGAGTTACAGGTTCTGAACTGGTAGGCCTTGTTC
>DMRR01000158.1 GCA_003455275.1 Bacteroidota bacterium
TCTCAGCACAACTTGTGTTCGTGTTCCTGTTCTTGGCGGGCACAGTGAGTCAGTAAATATTTCATTCGAAAAAGAATTTGAAGTGAGTGAAGTGAAAAATATTCTCAGCAAAACAGAAGGAGTGGTTGTGCTTGATAATCCTTCCGAAAAAATTTATCCGATGCCGCTCACCGCTCACGGAAAGGATGAAGTGTTTGTCGGAAGAATCCGTCGCGATGAAACTTTTCCCAATACACTTAACTGCTGGATTGTGGCGGACAATCTTCGCAAGGGCGCTGCGACAAATGCAGTTCAGATTGCAGAATATTTATTGAAGAAAAACTTTTTGTAATTCTTCTGTGACTGATTCTCTTCCTGCATTTACAAAATCACAACTCGCATTACGCAATGGTCAGGACAAACCTGAAATATGGATTGCCTATCGTGGAATTATTTATGATGTAACTGACAGCCGTCTCTGGCGAAACGGACGCCACTACGAGCATTGGGCTGGTCAGGATTTAACTGATGAACTGAAAGATGCGCCGCACACACAAAAAGTTTTTGAGAGATTCAAAGCGATTGGAAAGTTAATTTGAATAAATTTCAAATCAATACCGGTAATTTCATTTGCGGGACAAAAAGGCACTGATTATCAGTTCAATTTTGTTTGTGTTTTTATAATTTCATTTGGAGGATTGAAATGCGCATTTACATTTGCGCCCCCCGAAATAATCAGGGAAAAGATTTTAAAACAGAAAACAGTGGATACACTCAGCTACAAAACAAAACATGCCAACGCACAGAACGCAGTGCATAATTGGTGGGTCATTGATGCAGAAAACCAGGTGCTCGGTCGCCTTGCTTCTAAAATTGCAATGATTTTAATGGGCAAGAACAAACCATCTTACACTTCACACGCTGACACCGGCGATTTTGTAATTGTTCTAAATGCGGGCAAAATCAAATTGACAGGCCGCAAGCTTGATCAGAAAGAAGTAGTTACATTCTCCGGTTATCCCGGTGGAAAGAAAACCGAAACTGCTCGCGAACTTCTTAAACGCATTCCTACCCGAATGATTGAAAATGCAGTGAAGGACATGCTCCCTCATACCAAACTTGGTATTGCAATGCATAAAAAATTATTTGTTTATGAAGGGAATGAACATCCTCATCATGCACAACAACCAAAAACGATTAAGTAAATTCTGATATGGAAAAAACAAACGCATTAGGCAGAAGAAAAGAAGCAACCGCGCGCGTGAATATTCTTCACGGCGAAGGATCAGGCAAATTCACAATCAATGGCGAGGACTACAAGAAGTATTTTCCTCAGGGGATTTACCAATTAATTATTGAACAGCCGTTCAAAATTTTAGGGCTGGAAGGTCGCTATGATTTTACAGCAAACACACGCGGTGGCGGAGTGAAAGGTCAGGCAGAAGCAATTCGACTGGGCATTTCCCGCGCACTTATTGCTATCAATCCGGAGTATCGTTCCCTGTTGAAAAAGAGCGGACTTCTTACTCGGGACCCACGAGTTGTGGAGCGCAAAAAGCCCGGAAAGAAAAAAGCGCGCAAGAGTTTTCAATTCAGCAAGCGTTAATCCATTTATTCATTTCTTAAAAATCAAACAATGGAAAAACTCAATCATAAAGATTTACTCGCAGCAGGCGTTCACTTTGGTCACCTGCGCAAAAAGTGGAATCCAAGAATGCTTCCTAACATTTTCATGGAAGAAAAAGGCATTCACATCATCGACCTTAATCGCACACTTGAGTCACTTGAAGAAAGTGCCGCTGCACTTCGCAGCATAGCTCGTAGCGGAAAGAAGATTTTATTCGTAGCAACTAAAAAGCAAGCGAAGGAAATAGTTACTCAGGCTGCTAACCGTGTAAACATGCCTTATGTAACGGAACGCTGGCTTGGTGGTATGCTCACTAATTTCCAAACCATCCGCAAAAGCATTAAGAAAATGCAAAGCATCGAAAAGATGATGACGGACGGAACCTTTGAAAGCATTACAAAAAAAGAGCGCCTCATGCTCGAGCGTGAGAAAGCAAAGCTTGAAAAAGTTTTGGGTGGCATTGCCCAACTTGGTCGCCTGCCGGCAGCATTGTTCATCGTGGATATCATGAATGAACACATTGCCCTCGCTGAAGCTAAGCGTTTGAATATTCCTACCATTGCTATGGTAGATACCAATTCTGATCCTACATCCGTTGACTTTGCTATTCCTGCTAATGATGATGCAACTAAATCTATTGCCATCATTACTAATTACCTCACAGATGCAGTGGTTGAAGGTCTTGCTGACAGACAAAAAGATAAAGAAGAAAATGCAGAGGGTGGCGAAGAAGAAGAAAGCGGAGATAGAAAACCAGCATTTGCAGATGTTGAAGCAGTATCCGAAGAAGGCGGTGAAAAAAAGAGAGCACCAAGAGGCGGTGGACGCGGCGGTAATCGCGGAGGCGGCGGAAGCCGTGGCAGCAATCGCACCGGTGGAGGAAACAGAACACCTCGCGCATAATTTGTTCTGAAAAAATTTTTTAAACAGAAAAACTAAAATGGAAATAACAGCATCCGCAGTGAATCAACTTCGCCAGAAAACGGGCGCCGGATTGATGGACTGTAAGAAAGCATTAACTGAAGCAGCAGGAGATTTTGAAGCTGCGATTGATTTGCTCCGCAAGAAGGGACAAAAAGTTGCTGAGCTACGCGCTGCGCGCGAATCAAAAGAAGGAGTGGTGATTGCAATCACTTCAATTGACGGTAAATCTGGTATCGCCCTAAATCTTGGTTGCGAAACTGATTTCGTTGGAAAGAACGAAGAGTTTGTTGGCTTCGCAAAGGCAGCAGCAGAACTTGCACTCATTAATAATACAAAGACACTTGACGATTTACTTGCGCTCCCGTATGAAAACGGAACCATCAGCAGTAAGCTGGTTGATTTCGTTGGAAAAATTGGAGAGAATATTTCAATCAAAAAGTTTGAAAGAATAGAGGGCGCCCAGGTTGTTGCTTACATACACACCGGATATAAAGTAGGCGTATTGGTTTCTTATTCCCTCTCAAACGAAGCACTTTTCTCAACAGGAAAAGATATAGCAATGCAAATCGCAGCCATGAGTCCTGTTGCCGTAGATAAGGATGATGTTCCGCAGGCAATCATTGATCGTGAGTTGGATATTGCGCGCGAACAAATCAAAGCGGAAGGAAAGCCCGAGAACATGCTCGATAAAATTGCCGCAGGAAAACTTCAAAAGTTTTTTAAGGAAAATACTTTGCTCAATCAGCAGTTTGTGAAAGATGGTGATAAGACAGTTGCTGATATTCTGAAAGCAATTGATCCAAATCTAAAAGTCAATTCCTTTGTGAGGATGTCGCTTAGCTAAAAAACAAAAAGGGCTTCGAAAAAAATCGAAGCCCTTTTTTTATGATTACTTTTCGCCGCTGAAAAAATATTTCGACGCTGTATTCCCCAATGAACTAATGAACGAATAAACTAATCAACCACACTTCATGCCTTCCAAATACAAAAGAATTTTGCTCAAGCTAAGCGGCGAATCGCTGATGGGAAAAAAACAATTCGGTATTGACCCGGCAATGACAAAACTTTATGCTAAAGAAATAAAATCTGCTGTCAATGCAGGCGCGCAAGTTGCAATTGTGATTGGCGGGGGAAATATTTTTCGTGGAATGGATGCTGAAAGCTCCGGCATTGATCGCGCACAAGGCGACTACATGGGAATGCTTGCTACACTCATGAATGGAATTGCTCTTCAAAGTATACTTGAACATGAAGGCATGAGCACGCGGCTGCAATCTGCTATCAAGATCGAACAAGTATGTGAAGCATATATCCGCCGGCGCGCTATTCGTCATTTAGAAAAAGGCAGAGTGGTAATTTTTGGTGCGGGAACCGGAAATCCTTATTTCACAACGGATACTGCAGCTTCACTTCGTGCAATAGAAATTGAAGCTGATGTTTTATTGAAAGGCACTCGTGTTGATGGAATTTATTCGGCTGACCCGGAAAAAGACAAACACGCAAAAAAATTTGACCGCATAACATTCGATCAGGCGTATCAGAAAAATCTGAATGTAATGGACATGACCGCTTTCACCCTCTGTCAGGAGAATAATTTGCCGATCATTGTGTATGACGCCAACACTCCGGGAAATCTTTTAAAGGTTCTGCAAGGAAAAAAAATCGGGACATTGGTAGAGAACAAGTAGTTGCCGGTTTTTATCAAGAGAGAAAATTTACCGAAGAAAAATATTCATCTCTGCTTCTTCGTTGTGGATTGAAATTTCATATTAAGATTTTCATTCCATACATATTTACAACAATGAAAAGATATGGCTTCAATTTTTTGATTGTTATCCTGCTGTTGTTTGTCAACTGCTATTTTTCTTTTTCCCAGATTCTCGACATTCCAAAAAGCAGCGACAGTACTTTTTATAAAGTAGATATAGCTCTTCAAAATCCGCAGAAATGCTTTTACCTTTTTCTGGAATGGGATTCATTAGAAACTCTGCCGGATATGAGCTCCCTTTTCAATCTGAAGGCAATTGCATTTCGTCATTGCACGCGTGTGAATTGGGCGCAGGTGATTTCAAAACTCAAATCACTTCCGCAGCTCGAATATTTTGAAATCAGTATTTGCGGATTACAAAAACTTCCGGCAAGCATCAGTTCTCTCTCTCATTTAAAAACTCTGAATCTTAAGACCAATGCTTTGCAAATTCTTCCTGAAGAAATAAGTGATTGCCCACAGTTAAAAAATATTATTCTTCCTTACAATTCAGGTTTGCGGTTAGAAGAGACATTCGACCGGCTCGAAAAACTTAACACACTCGATTATCTCGATTTATCCGGAAATCAGTTTCGCATTCTTCCGGAAAATATAAGTTCACTAAGCACACTCACACAACTTGACTTAGGTTCTAATTATCTGACCTCAATACCTAATTCAATTACTGAATGCACTAACCTGCACAAAATTGATTTGAGAAATAATCCTGCTCTTGAGTTTAAACAAGCCTGCACTTTATTTTCTCAGCTCAGCAATCTCAGTGAGTTAAATATTTCTGGCTGCGGAATTACTGAACTTCCCGAATCAATCTGCTCAATTTCTTCTTTACAAATTCTTGATGCAAGTGCGAATGCTCTTTCATCTCTTCCGAATTCAATCGGGAAATTATCAAAACTGAAAATACTGAACCTGGGAATTGAGAACAGAAGTTTAAGCGGAGCGGGTATAGAAAAATTTCCTGCCTCAATTTCGGAGCTCACCAATCTTGAATTGCTCGACCTTCACGGAAATTTTATTCCTAAACTTCCTGACATCCGCGGAATGAAATCTCTGGTAGAATTAAATGTAAACTGGTGCGGGCTTGCTGATCTTCCAGACTATCTGAAAAGCCTTACTGCACTTACTTACCTGCGCGCTTCGCATAACTATTTCATGGAATTACCGGAGTGGATTGGTGAATTACAAAACCTGAAAGTATTGGAACTCGATGGAAATTTTTTTCCAAACCGCGCTGTGCCACATATCATTCGGTTGCCGGAATCAATTGGTGATTTAAAAAATCTGGAAGTACTGACACTCGATGATCAGATTATTAAAGAACTTCCGGCCTCTATTACCAAACTCACTAATCTGAAAGCTCTTCATCTCCGAAATAATTCTCTGACTTCTCTGCCTGCCGATTTCGGAAATCTTTCTTCCTTAGAAATTCTCGACTTGAAAGCAAATGATTTGAAAGAGCTGCCGGAATCTTTTTCTCAATTGGAAAATCTTCAGCAACTCAATCTCAGTTTCAATCCGCATATTGATGTTGTCAAGATGATCGTTGCGGTTTCAAGGCTGCCATCATTGCAGCGGCTTGATTTATCCTTTATCGAGATAACAAGTACACAAATGGCCGAACTGAAAAAAGCGCTGCCTGATACCAAAATTTTCTTTAAGCAAAACAGCGATTTGGATTTTCAGCCAGGAGGAAAAAAATAGGCAGAACGCAAGTTGTGTTAGTTTGAAATATCGCTAACGGTGTTAGTTTTATTCAGACAATTTAAAATACATTTTTATGAAAATCTTTTTTACAACTATCTTGGTAATTGTTGTATCATTTTCCATTGCTTCAGCTCAATGTAATTATCGATATCAGCAAGAAATATTTCAGAATGTTACAGTCACTTCTGATATTCCGTTTGGATCAAACACTGATGTAAATGGAGCAACAGTTAATTTGCTTTTAGATGTATATGAACCAACCGGTGACACGCTTTCACAGCGCCCCATGCTCATTATGGCTCACGGCGGTTCATTTATTGGCGGAACAAAAACAGATCCGGATGTTGTAGCGATCTGTAACAGTTTTGCAAAACGCGGATATGTATGCTGCTCTTATGAATATCGTCTTGGTATTTCAGGAATTCCAAACCAGGCATCTGCTACTGATGCCGTTTATCGTGCTGTGCAGGATGGGAAAGCTTGTGTTAGATTTTTTCGCCAGGATGCAGTAACAACTAACACCTATAAGATAGATCCTACACAAATTTTTCTTGGAGGAAGCAGTGCCGGCGCATTCATTGCGCTTCATCTTGCTTATCTTGATCAACCATCGGAGTTGCCTGCATCTGTTGATACGGTAGCTCTTGGCGGAATGGAAGGAGCCAGCGGAAATCCGGGATACTCTTCGCATGTAAAAGCAGTAGTGAATTTATGTGGCGCACTAGGAGATAAAACATGGATTGTGCCCGGCGACATTCCGGTTTGCAGCATGCATGGAACACAAGACCAAACTGTGCCATATAACACTGCTATGCTTTACATGCTCGGTATAATTCCTATCATGGTAGTTGATGGCAGTTCGTCTATTCATCCTTATGCTCTTTCACAAGGAGTTGACAGTTGGTATTATCAGTGGGAAGGAGCCGACCATGTTCCATACCTGGCAGATGCAAATTATATGGACACCACTATTCATTTTGTATCTGATTTTCTGTGGCATCATTTGGATTCTTATTCATCATCTATTGATTCTGTATCCTTCACTCCAATTGTCACTTGTGCATTTTCAAATGCTGGCTCTATTGACCTTGCGGTTAATGGAACCGGATTCACTTACCTGTGGAGTAATGGCGAGACAACTGAAGACATTATGAACCTGACAGCAGGCGTGTATAATGTAACTGTAACTGATGGAAATGGATGTACATCTACACTTGGAACTCCTGTTCAGATTGTTCAGCAGCCCGGACCATCAACTACTACATCTGTCACCAATGTTTCAACAACCGGAGGAAATGATGGAGCAGTAAACCTAACTGTAACCGGCGGCCAGCCGCCCTATTTTTATCTGTGGAGCAACGGCGCAACAACTGAGGATATTTCAAATGTGGTTGCAGGAACCTATTCGGTTACCGTGACAGATGCCGGCGGATGTACTTCAGTTAAGAGTGCAACTGTGAGCGAACCAAATGGAATTGATCAGATTCAGGGAAATAGCTTTACGGTTTCGCCCAATCCGGCAACTGATCATTTATTAATCACTCTTCCCTTTTCTTCAACAAACAATCATATTCAATTATATGATTTATGCGGAAGGTTGATCGCCGACTTCGGAACAAAGACCGGAACTTATTTCGATCTGAACATTTCAAACATCGCATCCGGAAATTATTTTATCAAAATCATAAATGACAGAGGAACTTCAGAAAGAAAAATAATTATCGACTGATTGAATAATGTTTCATAAAATAATTTGAGACCGGTTCTAATAAATCTTTTTTTTTCTTTTTTTGTTTTTCATTTCTGTTCAGCACAAACACTTAAAGGAAAAGTTGTAGATGCATCAGGCAACGAGGCATTATCAGGTGCGACTGTTGCTGTAAAAGAAACAGGCGAAGGAACACTCACAGACGACAATGGAAATTTTTCACTGGAGATTAAACAACCGCTTCCGGCAACACTGATAATTTCTTATCTCGGATACAAACCTTCAGAATTTTTTGTTCAAAATTTTTCTGATGAAATTGTAATCAAGTTAAATGAAGACAAAGTCACACTAAAGGAATTGGTAATACAGGATTCGCGGCTCACGGATAAGCAACGCGAGAGCGCTCTAACTGTTGAGTCCATGGATTTGCTTGCCATAAAACAAACACCGGCATTCAATTTTTACGAAGGACTGGGTCAATTAAAAGGAGTTGATATCACCACCGCTTCACTCGGTTTCAGAGTAATCAACACGCGGGGTTTCAACAGCACATCTCCCGTGCGTTCGCTTCAGATTATTGACGGAGTTGACAATCAATCTCCGGGTTTAAATTTTTCACTTGGAAATTTTTTAGGCGCTTCGGAATTAGATGTAGTGAAAGTAGATTTAGTTGTTGGAGCGAGTTCTGCCTTCTATGGACCTAACGCATTTAACGGTGTGATCAGCATGACATCGAAGGATCCATTTTATCATCCCGGATTATCTGTGATGATTAAAACCGGTGAACGGGATTTATTTGAGACTGCAATTCGTTGGGATCAGGTAATTAAAAACAAGAATGGAAAAGACAAGTTTGCTTATAAACTCAACCTATATTTTCTGCGGGCGAATGATTGGGAAGCCACCAACTATTCACCTACGGAACAGTCGCCGGATGACGAAACAAATCCGGGTGGTTATGATGCTGTAAATCGTTACGGCGATGAATTCAATTCACATTATGACTACACTGGAAATTCAGGAATTGCCAACAAGCCGGGGCTTGGAAGATTTTATCGCACTGGATATAATGAAACCGACTTGGTTGATTACAACACGCGCAACCTGAAATTAGCTACTGCATTTCATTACCGGATTCATAATGAAACAGAATTAATTTTCTCTACCAACTTTGGGACAGGCACCACCGTTTACCAAGGCGACAATCGCTACAGCTTAAAAAATATTTTATTTCTTCAGAACAGAGTTGAAATTAAAAAACGCGATAAATTTTTCTTTCGTGTTTACTCTACAAATGAAGATGCGGGAAAAAGTTATGACGCGTACTTCACCGCCCTGCTATTGCAGAATGCAGCAAAAAGCGATGTGAATTGGGGTATTGATTACAGTGTTTATTATACAGAAAATGGAGCCGGAATCGTGATGTCGCAAGAAGGGTTTCCGCAATTTCATGCTGGGCATTATCAGCAATATATTGACAGCATCAATCTTTTTCTTCCTTCTATTTATTCGCTGCTCGATTCAATTCATCAACTGAGCGCTCAGTATGCGAATGACAGCAGCATCGGAATCGGCGAGCATGGATTTTATCATCCCGGCACGGCGGAGTTTGATTCAGCATTTCAATTTATTACTTCACATAAATCTTATTCGGAAGGCGGAAGCATGTTCTTTGATAAAAGTGCGCTTTATCATGCACAGGGAGAATACAAATTCACACCGAAATTCATTAGCATAACTGTTGGCGGAAATTTCAGAATGTACCGGCCCAATTCGCAAGGAACAATTTTCAGCGACACTGGCGGAAGAAAAATTATCAATATGGAATATGGCGTTTATTCCGGTTTTGAGAAAAAAGTTTTTGAAGACAAATTGAAATTCAATTTCTCTATCCGCATGGATAAGAATCAGAATTTCGATTACCTGTTTTCGCCCGCTGCTTCAGCAATTTATACTTTGAGTAAAAATATTTTTCGCCTATCGTTTTCTTCTGCCATCAGAAACCCAACCCTAACTGATCAATATTTATTTTACAATGTTGGAAGAGCCATTCTTCTTGGAAACATTAACGGATATGATTCGCTGATTACCATTCCCTCGCTTTACACTTTTCTTCTTACAAAAAATCTTGATACGCTTTCATATTTCAATGTAGCGCCGGTTCGTCCGGAAGAAGTGAAAACAATTGAAGTTGGCTACCGGACAACCATTAAGAAACATATTTTTATTGATGCCGGATACTATTACAGTTATTACCGAAATTTTATTGGCTACAAAATCGGAGCTGATGTCCGGTTCAATTCCTTTCTGCCAACTGAAATTGATGCCGCGCAGGTTTATCGGGTCGCAGCCAATGCTGAAGGCGTGGTTACAACACAGGGAGCTTCTGTTGGAATGAATTATTATTTTAAAAAGCACTATGGATTTTCTGCCAATTACTCCTGGAATGTGCTGAACAAACAAGATACACTGGACCCAATCATTCCAGCTTACAATACCCCTGAACACAAATACAATGTTGGATTAAATGGAAGAGAAATAAATATTGAGGCGGGAAAATTTCATCTCACTAATCTTGGTTTCAGCATCAACTATAAGTGGGTGGAAGGATTTTATTACGAAGGCTCACCGCAATTTACCGGCTTCGTTCATAATTATTCTCTGATTGATTTGTGTGTGAATAAGCAATTCTTAAAAATTTATTCTACGCTTAAAATCGGAGCTTCCAATTTGCTTAACAATTTGCATTACGAAGTTTATGGTGGCCCGTACATTGGAAGAATGGCCTATGTTACCTGGTTATTTGAACCGGAGAAAAAGAAATAGCAGATCTGGAAATTATAGCTTCTTCACAAAATCAGAAATTGATTTTACAAGATCTTCTGAAATCGGAAGCGCGGGATTGTTGTACGAGGCTGCATTCTCTTCTGTTGAATTAAATCCTGTTCTGAAAATATGATTCATGCCATCTATAATTTTCAGTTCCGCATCTTTTTTTGCTTCCTTCAATTTTTCAGCATCTGTTTTTGAAACCTGCAGGTCATTGGCTCCGCTGATTATGAGCACCGGGATTTTTAATTCAGAAATTTCTTTTGCAGGATCTAACTGCATCCACGAAATAAGGTAAGGTTGAACGCTCTCGCGGAAAAGTGAAATAAGAGTAAGCGGAACATCGCTCACAGTTTTACCCGCCTTCAACTGGTCAATGATTTTGTATGAAGGTTTTTTAATTGATTTGGGTTGTGATGCAAGCTGCTCCTTCAATATCACATCAATTGTTCTTCCTGCGCCATTAAGAGAGATAAATCCATCTGCATTAGTTTGAGCACACGCTATCATTCCGATTTGCGATCCTTCGCTGTGGCCTGCCACGATCACTTTCGAAAATTTCTTATCCGTTTTCAAATATTTGATACATGCAACAGCATCTTGCACAAAGTCATCGAAACGCACTTCGCTCTCTGTCATAGTGAAATCATTACTCATGGCTATACCTCTCTTGTCATAACGAAAGCTCGCAATTCCGTTTTCAGCAAGCGACATGGCCAATAATTTATATGCATCATTTTTCATATATGGATTATTGCAATCGCGGTCAGTTGGTCCGGAGCCGGCAATAATTAAAACTACAGGAACGGGATTCAAAGTATCTGCTGTCAATTGCAGAGTGCCCTTAAGATGCCCGCCTTTCACTTCAATTGAAATTTCTTTTTCATAAAGTGTTGATGCATGAAGGGAGATGGACAAAAACAGATGCAGAAAGAATAGGGAAAAAATCCGGGTCATTTTTTTTGTTTGAATTTGATTAAGGCTTAATTGAAGATTGCCGCTTCAGGTTTCTGTAACAGAAATATGAATAGGTAATGGGAATGATTCCGGCCATGAGAATCAGTAGCGGAAAAATAATTATGAGTGTCCACTTATCATTTAAAAATAATGTAATGAGCGAGAGTATTAGGCCCCCGTAAAACCAAAGCCTTCCGGAGAACTCATGAGTCTTACGCCACACGGTTTCATTTTCAAGTGTCCATGGCGTGCGAATGCCAGCGAAATAATTGGAGCGAATAGTGCGCATAAAATTTCCCATAATCGAAAAGAAAATGAGCACAAGGATGAAAATCCATTTTGCTCCCATGTTAGCGAGCGAATTGTTTAATGTGATTTGAACTATAAAAACAGTAATCGATGCCAGAAGAAGATGGACCGCAAGCCTTATGTAATTATATGACCGCTGAAAGAGCTGATAGTTTTTAAATCTCGGATCAATTCTGGGTACAAACCGAAGAATAAAATACATTGGAAAACTGATGCATGGCATAATAAAAATTGTCCATTTGCTTCCCCAATCATCCGCAACTCCATCAATATTAAAATGAGTGGGAATTATTTCAGGCAGCAAGTTCCAAATAATGGAGATATAAATAAATGGCAGCGTCAGGATTGTAAGGAGTATAATTTCAAAACTGTTTTTTATTTTCATTTTTCAAATTTTATGTTCAGCGAAATTTATTTTTTCTTTTTTCCAAGTAGTTTGAATCCCCAGGCTATTATTTCATCTACCTCAGTCGTGTTTAGTGAGTAGTAAATAAACTGCCCCTTCTTTTCAGATGAAACAAGATTGGCTTTTCGCAACTCATCCAGGTGATGCGAGATACTCGGTTTGCTGATATGAAAAGCATCGGCAATCTCACC
>DMRR01000149.1 GCA_003455275.1 Bacteroidota bacterium
CCGCAGGCGAAGAAGCAGAAAGACCAGAAAAATTTTATTGAACAAATTCAAAAAGGACAGAAGATTGTAACGGTTTCCGGAGTTCACGGAAAAATTTTTAAAGTCAATGAAGATGGAACACTTGATGTTGAAATTGCAAACAATGTTCACATCACAATTGAGCGCAGCGGAATTTCTCTTGAAATGAGCAAGGCGCGCAATGCTGAGAAAAAATAACATCCGACATTTCTAACCACGAGCCACTAACCACCAACCACACGAATGCTCAGGATAGGAATCACCGGAGGAATTGGCAGCGGAAAAACCACTGTGAGCCGTGTGTTTGAAACGCTGGGTATTCCTGTATTCAGTGCAGATGATGCAGCAAAAAAACTTCAGGAAGAAAATCATGAAGTGATTACCGGAATCAAAAATATTTTCGGCGAAGGAATTTACTCAGCAGGAAAACTGAATCGAAAATCAGTTGCTGAAAAAGTTTTTACTGATGTTTCGCTTCTGAAAAAACTGAATGATATTGTTCACCCAGCTACAGTGCGTGCCTTTGATGAGTGGTTAAAAAATCATTCTGATAAAAAATATATTCTGAAGGAAGCCGCCATTCTTTATGAAACAGGGTTATATCAATCGCTTGACAAAACAATTCTGGTAACTGCTCCCCTGAATTTAAGAGTGGAAAGAATTATGAAACGGGATAATGTTTCAGCAGCTGAAGTTCAGGCACGGATAAAAAATCAAATGAGTGACGAAGAAAAAATTCCGCTTGCTGATTTTGTGATTGTGAATGATGAGCAACAATCCATCATTAAACAAGTGATGGAAATAAATTCAAAGTTGATTAATTAAAGGTTATTAGTCTGATGTTATTCGTTATTAGTTGCGACTGTATTACTAATAACTAATAACGCTAATCAATAACTACTTAGATGAATAAAGCGGATGATGTGCTATTAAAGTCTCGCGCAAATAATCTCGGTCCAGGTGTGTATAGATTTCAGTAGTGGTAATGCTTGCGTGTCCGAGCATTTCCTGCACCGCGCGAATGTCTGCACCACCTTCAATCAGATGAGTTGCGAATGAATGTCGAAGTGTGTGTGGGCTCACGGTTTTTTTTATTCCGGCCTTCATCACCGCTTCCTTAATGATGAGGAACACCATTACTCGCGAAAGATTTTTGCCCCGTTTATTGAGGAAGAGGAAATTTTCAAAACCATTTTGTACATTAATATGAGATCGCACTTGTTCTTTGTAAAATGTAATGTGTTTGATTGCTGAACTTCCAATGGGAACCAGCCGTTCTTTGTCTCCTTTACCAATCACTTTTATAAACCCAACTTCGAAAAACAAGTTTGAGATTTTAAGATTCACTGCTTCGCTAACACGCAAACCGCTGCTATAGAGTAATTCAAGAATAGCACGATTGCGAGTCCCTTCCGGTTTGCTCAGATCAATTGCAGAAAACACAGATTCAATCTCAGGAAAGCTAAGCGTGTCAGGAAGTTTTCTTTTCAGTTTCGGGCCCTCAATCAGCTGCATTGGATTTTGATCAGAAATTTCTTCCATCTGCAGATACTTATAAAATGCGCGGATGCCGCTGAGAATCCGCGCCTGAGAGTAATCTGCCATCTTTCGTTTGTTAATCAGGGCTATGAATTCCTGAATGTTTTCCTGCTTCACATTTACCGGGCTGATTCTGGCTTCTCTGTTTGTCATAAAATCACTGAGCAACTCTACATCATGCAAGTACCCATGAATGGTATTGAGTGAAAGCGATCGTTCCAACTTCATATAGGAACCAAAACCTTTAATTGCAGAACTCCAATCCATCATTGCAAATCAATAAACGGCAAAACGGCTTACTGATTTTGCAACTCACTTTTGAAATTTGATCTGAAGGGAAAACTGTTCAGGTAATTGAAACAAATAGTTAATAGACGAAATCAGATGAATAAAAAATTATCTGGACAGAACAACATAATCTTTGAGCAATGTCCGCAGGAACTCTACTTTGTCAGAAGGGAGTTTCACTGCTAATCTTTGTGCGGCGCTATTAGCAATCAACAACAAAATATTTTCGTGTGCCGGATTCGGGTATCGGTTATAACGCTCCAGTACCTGTTTAATTAATATCATTTCATCTTCTTTCATCAATTTCACATTCGGAAATTTAGGATGATAACTTTCAAGTGTACGGATAGAAAGGATTTCGCGAAGAGAAACATTTTTAGAGGGGCGAACCCGAATGATAGTAGTGTTTGCAACTAAATCCCCAAGCCGCTGCCCCTTGTTGCCGGAACTGATAAGCGAAGAAGCAACCATTCCCAGTGAAAAATAAATATCAATTAATCTGAAAGCCCAGCGCATAAGGTAATCTCCGGTTTCAGGTGTCTTTCCATTTAGCTTAATTATTTTAATCCCGATCGCTTTTTTTCCCAGCGATTGTCCATTGCCAAAAATTTCTGAGGAGAGAGAATAGAAAACAAAAAAGGGTATTTCAACGCAGTAGAAAAAGTATTGATAGAAATATGGAAATATTTGAAAACTAAAGAAAG
>DMRR01000177.1 GCA_003455275.1 Bacteroidota bacterium
AAATTACCGGCATTAGTATTAGTGCTCAGTGCATCCCGCGCTCAGTTTTCCTTTTGTTCGTGTTGATATGCACGGTGTGTTTTACAACTTCCTCTTTTGCATCAGCTGCATTCCCCTTTCATATACAGGAAGGAGGGATAGGACTTGATTCTCCTTCGGCCAAAGCAGATACCCTGTATCATATCAAACTTTCTTCTGATTCGCTGGAATATCCTGTTGCTTACAATGCGGATGATTCAATCATCACTGATGTGATTCAGCGCAAAATTTTTCTTTACAACAATGCGCATGTCATTTACAACGATATTGACCTGCAGGCGTACTATATTGAATTGGATTGGAAGGAAAATACAATAAGCGCATTTGGATTGAAAGATTCTTCTTCAGGAAAAACAGTTGGATTACCGCATTTCAAACAAGGGGATGATGAATATGAAGCAGAGAAAATTGTTTTCAACTTTAAAACCAAGCGGGGGAAAGTGACTGATGTGATTACTCAACAAGATGATGGATTTATTCATAGTGAAGTAGTGAAACGAAATGCCGACAATAGTTTTTACGCAAAAGGGAATAAGTACACCACTTGTAATTACAAGGAGCATCCTGATTTTTTTATTCAGGCTAACAAAATGAAAGTAGTGCCTGATAAAGTGATTGTGAGCGGACCGGCTCACCTTGTGATTGAAGATGTTCCCACTCCCCTTTTTGTTCCGTTCGCTATTTTTCCTCTGCATAAATCGCGGGCCTCCGGAATTTTACTTCCTGAATTCGGGCAGCGTGCTGACCTGGGATATGCATTACAGAATGGCGGATACTATTTTGCTATTAATGATTTTATTGACCTAACGCTGCGCGGTGATATTTATTCGCGTGGAAGCTGGCGGCTTACTGCATCATCTACCTATAGTAAACGATATAGGTACAATGGAGATATTACTATCAGTTACAGCCGTACCCGACAATATCAGATCGAGAGTAATAGTGTAGATCATTCAAATGATTTTAAAATCAACTGGACTTTCAGCCAAGATTCAAAAGCAAATCCTAAGCATCGGTTCAATGCAAGTGTGAATGCAGGAACGAGCCGTTATGACAAAACCTATTCATATGATGCAGAAAATTTCCTGAACAATACATTGAAATCTTCGATCACATATTACAAGGTGATTAATGATAAAATGAATTTCACTTTAAATCTTTCGCACGATCAGAACACACAATCTCATCTGGTTTCGCTTGCGCTTCCTAATTTGAATTTTAATGTACAACGGATTACTCCTTTCAAACGAAAAATTTCTAGCGGAGAAAAAAAATGGTATGAGAAGCTTGGATTCAGTTACACCTTGAATGCAATGAATAAGGTTCAGCAAGCGGATTCCCTGATCTTTGAACCTGCGACGCTTGATCGTTTCACGAATGGATTGAAGCAAAGTATTCCTATCAGCACTTCATTCAACCTTTTCAAGTATATCAATGTTTCTCCATCTGCAAACTTTAATCAGTACATGTATTTGCAGAGCATACGCAAATTCTGGAATAATGCTTCGGACAAATTGGAAACTGATACTGTGAAAGGATTTGTAACTGGTTATGATTTTTATACGAGTATCAATCTAAGCACTCATCTGTATGGAATAAAAAACTTTAAGCACGGAAAACTAAAAGCCATACGCCATATCGTAAGTCCGAATGCCGGGTTCCGGTATCAGCCCGATTTTGGTGCCAGCCGTTACGGCATTTATCATGAAGTGCAATACGACACACTTGGAAACATGCGACTCTACAGCATTCTGGAGCAATCGCCTTTCGGCGGACCACAAAACGGTTTATTTGGCGGAATTGATTTTGGAATTTCAAATCAACTGGAGATGAAAGTTTTTTCTAAAAAGGATACTATCAATCAAACCAGAAAGGTAAAACTGCTCGACAATCTTTCTATCAACAGCAGTTACAATCTTGCGCTCGATACATTTCAGTTAGGATATTTTTCTATCAATGCAAGAACGACACTGTTCGACAAAATTTCTATTCAGTTCAATTCATTATTTGATCCTTATGCTTTAAATGAACAAGGAAGAAGAATTAATTCATTTGAGTGGCATGTCAACCAGCGCCTGGCCAGGCTGACTTCGGCTTCAATCAGCACAGGAACAAATTTTCATTCGAAAACAAAAAACAAAGCCAGCTATGTTCCTTCAGCTTATAATGAAGATGAATGGGAAATGATTGGCAACCATCCGGAGCAATATGTTGACTTTAATGTTCCATGGAATTTTTCAGTTAACTACATTCTTCGATTGAATAAACTGAACTTGCTTGGAACCGACACCACCACTTACACTCAAACATTAAATTTTAATTTCGATTTCAACCTTAGCAAACAATGGAAAATTGAAGGCAGCAGCGGCTACGATTTCAAACAAAAAGATTTTTCCTACACCACAATTCAAATATTGCGTGATCTGCATTGTTGGCAAATGAGTATTCGCTGGATTCCGTTCGGAACACGGCAGGGATATTTTTTCAATCTGAATGTGAAATCAGAAATTCTTCAAGACCTGAAACTTGTAAAGCGTAGTCCTGGCTGGGGAAATTACTGAGCTCAGGTTAATAGTTTAATGCTATCTTTTATTGGCAATACAGTTTTCCCTTTAGTGCTTCTTAGTTGCGGGTTTCTTATTAGAAGAAGAAGAATGAGAAGAACTAGTGTGAGAAGTTGATGATGGTTTGTGATAAGGTTTTTTCTTCGGGGGCGGCGCACCAAACTTAAAAGTGTAACCTGCATGGAAGTAAAGCACATCAGTATATGAGGAATATGGAGTTGCAGTTGCGCTGCTGAGTTGAATGTCTTTCGGATCTGTGCTGCTATATGTTCCGGTGCCGGTGTAATCCACTGTCCATTGTTTAATCTGATCCTTGTTAAAGTAAGTTGCTCTTCCGCCCCAAGTGTAATCTACGCCGAGTTCAACGCAACCTCTACCCGCATCAATCAGCAATCCGCCACCGCCGCTGTAAGCATAGGTGAGATCATCAATTGCAGTTTTTGAAGTGATGATGTTGTTATCCTGATCAGAGGTGAAATATCTTTTTTCTGTTTCGTCAGTCACAGTTGTTTTTGTATAGAGATAGTTGAGTCCCCCGTTGATTTGAAAATAGGGTTTCACATATTCAGTAGGGAACACGAGTCGCGTTTTCAGCATCCAGTTTGAAAGTCCGTTGTCAATCTGCACTCCGAGTTTTATCGGCAATGTGCTGATCACGGTGCTTCCAGCCATCACATTCAAATCCTCTTCTATGGTTTGGCTCTTGCTTCCCATTGCATTGTAGTTGTAACCGATGCCGAGGTAAAAAGAAAAATCAGGATTCACTTTGAACATCACATCCAATCCAAGCCCTAGATGAAAATCATCAGTGTTGTGAGCAAAAGAATTTTGAGGCACACCACCGAGCAATGAAATATTGAACAGGTGCTGAGCCTGTATGACGGAAAATGAAAGAGCGAACAGGAAAGTGAAAAATAGTTTTTTGTTCATAGCGGCGAAGGTATTTAGTGGTTTGGTGCCCCGATTTCAAATCTTAGTATTTAGTTCGACTCGATTTGTAATCTTCTTGCACAATACAAATAAAATGAAAAAGCCGCACTGTAGAGATTGCGGCTTTTTTATTTAGGTTGAAGTATTGTTGGTCAGGAGACCAACAACGGGAGGGAAAACTTAGAAGAATTTTTTTAGCCATTTAAATCAGAGTTTCACAAATGTTTTTCTCGAAGTTGATCCATTTGCTGTTGCTTCAATCAGATAAACTCCGCTCTCAAAATTTTCAGTGTTGATTGAAAAATTGCTGAGAGTTTTTTCACTAACAAAAAGAATTCTTCCGCAAGCATCCGTGATTTTTATTCTGGAAACTGGTTGATCTGCTTTTACATTCAGAATATTTGAAACCGGATTTGGAAAAAGGTTCAAAATAGGTTCACCGATTTCATTTGTTCCGTCAATAAGGAGAATGAATGCATTATCGCCAACATGATTCACCTGAACTTCATTTTCAGAAGCAGAAATAATTTTTGCTTCAGTAATAGTGAAGTCAGCAACTCCCATGCTTCCCCACGGAACCATGAAACTAAAATTTCCAATCAAGCCATGACCATCTACACCAATATGATTCTTCCGGACAAAAACCAAATCAAATTCTGATGCAGATGATTTATTCCAATTGATAATTCCGGTTGAGTTATCGAGCCACCCATTCGCTGATGAAATGAAAGTTGAAGAATCAATTACATTTTGCGATGCACTTACTTTCAAAGCAACACCATAAATATTTTGTAAATCATTTCCTGAATCATCAAGATAAACACTTCCGTTCAATTGAGAACCTGATTGAACTGTGTCCGCTGCAATTTGAATTGACAGAGTGGGAATGCTGCGATCAAAAGAGTTATCTCCTTCTTCCAATTTAAAATGTGTTAAGCCTGTGTTTGAATTGATCACAGAAATATCAGAAGAGTCCACCACTCCGTTTCCGTCGCAGTCAGCATGTTTGTGATTAATGCCTGACACAAAACTGCCCGACCAATTCGCGCAATACTGCGCGCTCCAGTTCGTGGTTGCTCCAATGCGCGCTGCGCCGGTATCTCCATACGCAAGTCCGAGTGAGAGCATATCATACAAATCAGAAATCAAATCATAATTGACATCACCCGGCCAAACTGAATCGCTGTTACATGGAGTTACATAAATTTCATAAGTAAAAGTTTGAACACCTGCAAATGGACAATAATTATCTCTCGCAGTAAGCGTAAATAAATGCGGAGTAGCTGAAACATCAGCCATTGTTGGTGTCCAATTAATAGTTGCTGTTTGAAAATTTCCTCCCGATGAAGTGAGTGAAGAATTTTGAAGCGTAGAATCCATTTCAATTGTAACTGAATCACCTGAATTGGGGTCTGAACTATCAATATAAAAACTTAGTGGAGTGCCGGGGCAAGTGGAAATATAGAAACTGCTAGTTCCGTTAATTCCAGATAATGTTGGAATTTGATTCGCGCCATTTATTACGAGGTATTGTAAATCGCGGTTAGTCTTTCCAACCAACAATCCATTTCTGAATTCAGAAACAGAAACACACATAACAAAAGTTTGAATTGCACTTGGTGTTGCTGAAATAGTTCCTGTTGCATGATCCATTGAAATAGTAGTTGATGAACTGAATGGATTAACTGATGAATATGGAATTGCAAATGGAATTGAATCACCTCCATTCCAATCTAAAGGAGGTCGAAAACTAAAGCTGAGAGAATCGCCATCAGGATCAATGGCAGAATTTGAAATTTGGTAGAACTGATTTGCATACATCACCATTATTGGAGAATTAGAAAACACAGAAGAATTATTTACAGGAGAAACTGTATTATCCAAAAACGCATCTATCAGAATTCCATAACCTGATGCACCACTAATATTTGTGATAGCTCCGTTTCTGCAACAATCTTCATAATACATCGTCCATTGATCGTTCACACTAAGTGTGATTGTTCCTGTGTAAGTATATTTCTGATATCCGGGGTATGTGCCCCCGCTACAAGTGGATAATGAAATAGAACCAGGACACAACAACATAACTTCTTCGCCGGATCCAACTAAATTCAGTGTGGTTGAAACTGTGGAACTTGACAGAGCACCATCTGCAGTTATTGTAACAGAAGTCGGCGCTGATATTCCAGAACAATCTCTGTAAAGTTCGAGCGTGAGTTTATAATCATTTCCACTAATCCACGAGTAGTAGAGATTACCTCCGGCAATGTGCGAAGCGCTTGCACTGATTGAAAACAGAACAAAAAGAAGCAGTAAAATTTTTTTCATCTGAAATTTTTTGTGCGCTAAAAATAACGGCTTATATAACTGTAGAACTTTTGGAGGTACTAAAATCTTTCATCTTCATTTTGATAACCAACACTTGAAAAATCAATGATGAGTAAGAAAAAAAAAGTCGCTCCGGAAAATCCGGAGCGACTTAAAAGGATTAAAGTTTAAGTTCAGCTATTCAACTGTTCAAAGTATGATTCCCATTCTTCTTTATTATATGGTTTGAATTTTAAATCGTTCACAAGATTATTATTCACTTTTTGATCTGTAACGGCATAAAACATTTCGCCATTTACAAATTTGGTTACCACAATCATCACATCTGATTGAAGCGGAACATTGTTCAGGTGAAAAATTCCTTTTGTATCTGCATAAAGATTCATTACGGATTTTATGTTTTTGAAAATCGCTTTCACTTCCATGTTGCTTTCTTTTCCGGCCTTTACCATCAGCGAACCGGTATTTTTTTCATTGATGAAATGATCGCAATTAATCCAACCCAATTGTGTAATATCCATTGCTTGCTCATACATAATTGCAGACTGATCCATGAATTTCTGAGTGGAGGCATCAGCATAATATCCGTTGCTTCTATATGATCGCGCTTGCTTCTTTACATTTCGTTTGCCTAATTTAAATCCTTGCCTGATACTTCCACTGCTTACCATTTTTGGCATTGAACGCATAACGCTGCGCAGTGTGCTGAAGCAGTTTGCAATTCTGCGGTTTCGCGTAACAGAAATACCTCCATAAATATTTTTTTCTGCAACTAAAACCTTCATCCGGAAATTTTCGGGCTTCCCATTTTCATTTACAATGTATGTAAACACGAGATCATATTTCTTTAACACATCCTGCAGCCGGTTGAAATATGAAACTCTTGCAAGCAGAGTTGAATCAAATGACATCTTAGAATTTTCAAACGAAGAACTGTCAATATTTTCATCTTCACGAAGAACCGTGGTTTCATAGTGAGCATAATAGTAATATGAAAGTCCATCAGTTGAAGACGGTTTCCATTGGCCTGAGGTTTCATAGGAATAAGGGACACTTGTAGAGGAATCAGCTTTTGTTTTTACGGGGATCCAATTGAGCACACCGTTTTGTTCTACTCCGTAAAAAAGTTGCATTCCTTCTTTGTTTCCTTCCGGAAAAAAAACTTTGATGGATTTACCATTGGCAATAGACACATTTTCATTTTCATCGAGAGCGGTGAGATGAATCATACCACCTGATTCAAGCATTTGGCCATTGCTGGTAGTGGTGAGTCCTGCTTTTATCATATCGGGATATTCGAGATACTCTTTCATAATCACTTTCACATTTTTACTGTTGGAATCAAAGCAACCTGAAGGAACATAGAGGCGAACACCTTGCCTGCCTTCGAGCACAGTGTCTGACTCGGACTTTACAGTGAACTCTTGCTGCGATGCAACTGATAAATCATAAAGAGAATTGGTTTTAGGAGTCCAGTTAAATTTTACAGCTGATTTCTTTTTGATTTCTGTCGGCTGTAATTTTTGTGTTTCGCCGACCAGAGGATTGGCAGCAAATTCTGAATCAACTTTTGAAGTCATTACCAGTTCCTGAATTTGATGCTGAGACGGAGAGAGTTTCGCAGTTTCAGAATTCAACAGGTAAACAACAATGAGCACAATGCCTGCAGCAATAACTATTGCCACGCGGCTGAGTTTGTCAATTTGTTTGTT
The DNA here is from genome assembly GCA_003455275.1 of Bacteroidota bacterium. GTDB lineage: Bacteria > Bacteroidota > Bacteroidia > Chitinophagales > UBA10324 > CAXBPY01. The sequence goes on from DMRR01000177.1 coordinate 7,574, forward strand.
CATGGTTAATGGTTTAGATGAACCACTAACGCGACGAAAAAAAACATATTGTGTAAATATTCCCGATAAAGAGAACAAGATTCATTTTAGCTCTTCAAACACTCCGTTGCTTTTGTTCTTCCTCACATTGTTCCAGTTAAAATATTTTCCATTCATAGCAACATACACACCGTGCGGAAGTGTTTGAACCAGCGCGAGTGCGCTGCCCATGTTAAAGAATCCATCAGAGCTCCCGAACTGATAAGGAATCATGGCGCCGGTCAGCACAATGGTTTTGTTCAATTTTTTTTCACCGAGAAAGCGCGCTGTGATTTCCATGGTGTCTGTTCCGTGAGTGATCACAATTTTTTCTTCAGCACTCTTCACACAACAATCAGCAATTTGCTGGCGATGCACATCTGTCATTTCCAATGAATCAATCATCATGAGTGTTTGCATACTTACGCTCAACTGGCTTCTTCCGCGAATGAGAATTTCGTTCAGATGTGTTTCCTTGAAAAATAATTTTCCGGTGAGTTCATCATACTCTTTATCGAATGTGCCGCCGGTGATAATGATTTTAATGGGGCCGCTCATCTGTCAATATCAGGAATAACCAAATCCAACATTGCCATTACTGAAACAAGGTCGCCGATTTTTTGTCCGACCGCCATAGTCTTCATAGCAAAGAGATTACTGAAATTTGGAGAGCGATATTTAACTCTGTAAGGATATTGAGTTCCGTCGCTGATGAGGTAAACACCAAGTTCGCCGCGAGCGGTTTCCACCTTCTGATAAAATTCTCCCTTCGGCAGCTTCACCACATTTTTTGTCTTCGCCTGAAATTCTCCTTCAGGAATATTGTCAATCAGTTGCTCAATGATTCTTAAGCTCTGTTCCATCTCGCGCAGGCGCACCATGTATCGCGCATAACAATCGCCGCCGGTCTCCAATATCTCTTCGAACTGAACCTGGTCATATACTTCGTAAGGATACCACTTGCGAATGTCGCAGCTCACGCCGCTTCCGCGCGCAACAGGTCCGGTGCAGCCGAGTGCAATTACCTGCTCTGCTGAAATGTATCCAACACCTTTTGTGCGGTTTTGAAAAATGATATTGCCCGTAAGCAGTTCATTATACTCATGAAAATTTTTCCGGAAATTGATGATGAACTGTTTTACTTTTTTCTGAAAGTCGGGATGCAGATCATACATCACTCCTCCGGGCACCGCGTAGTTCATGGTGAGTCGCGCTCCGCAAGTGTCTTCGAAGATGTCAAGAATTTCTTCGCGCTCACGAAAGCCGAAGAAGAAAGGAGTAACCGCACCGAGATCAAGTCCTGTTGATCCATACCACAAAGTGTGAGATGCAAGCCGGGTAAGTTCCGCCATCAGCACGCGAATCACTTTTGCACGCTCAGGAATTTCAACTCCCAATCC
>DMRR01000100.1:0-5603 GCA_003455275.1 Bacteroidota bacterium
GGAACAATTACCGGCCCCACTACTCCTTGTATTGGTTCTACACAAGGTTACAGTATTGCTTCTGTCTATGGGGCCACTTCGTATACCTGGACTGCTCCAACCGGAAGCACTGTTCAATCAGGACAAGGTTCAACCAGTGCAACGGTATTAATTGGAAATACAAGCGGAAATATTGCTGTTAATGCATCTAATGCTTGCGGAACAAGTTCCAACAAGACTCTCGCTCTAACCATGACGGCTTGCAGGTTAGATGGTTCCGGACTTTCTGAGTTTTCAATTTCTCCGAACCCATGTTACTCCTGTTATGTAACGGGTGTATTAAATGAAAACGAGTTGGCTGTTACAGATATTTTGGGAAGAAAAATTTCTGTTCACTTCTCTGCTAGCGGCGAAGGATTCATTTTTGAATTACCAAATGAGTGTGCAGCCGGAATGTATTTCATTCGAAATCTGACAACTGGTCAGGTAGTAAAATTTGAAAAGCAATAGCTGAATTCTTAATATTTTTTTAAGCGCTCCGTTCCTAATAAACCATGACGGAGCGCTTTTTATTTTTAACAGTAAACTATTTACTCAAATTTTGATCGTTGATTAAAAAAAAATAAAATGCAATTGCTATCATTAGCATTGTGGAAGTAAAAATTCATTTTATGTTTTCTTACGAGCATTATAAAAATCCACTACTCTCCTCAAGAAAATTTTATAGAAGAATATTCACGCATTCAGTTCTTGCCTTTATGGCAATAGCATTTTCGCTCTGTGTTGGAATTACCGGATATATGTATCTCGGAAAAATGAATTTCACTGATGCTCTCTTAAATTCAAGCATGATTTTAAGCGGAATGGGACCAGTGGATGTTTTGCAAACTGATGCCGCGAAATATTTTGCTTCATTTTATGCACTTTTCAGCGGAGTAGTTTTTCTTTCTACAATTGCTGTACTGTTCGCTCCGGTGCTTCATCGCCTGATGCACAGATTTCATCTTCGAGAAGATGGCGAATAATTTTACGGTGTGCACTTAAGACTTTCAGGTAACAATTTTATTTTTTATTGAATGTTCTATCATGCAACCCTGATTTTTCATCTTTCATCTTCAAGCACTTAAATATTTCATTTGTAAAAAAGATTTCAAAAACTTTTAAATCCCAAACTAATCAATTTACATTCACATCAACATTTTTCAAAACCAAAACACCTTTTATGAAAAAAGTTCTTTTACACTTTGTTCCGGTTTTGCTCATAGTCATGGGCAGCCTGAACCTTTTCGCTCAGACCCGTATCATTACGGGAACGGTGAAAGACTCTCAAGGTGAAGCAATCATCGGAGCAAGCATTATCGTGAAGGGCACCACGATAGGCACTTACTCTGATGGTGATGGGAATTTTTCCCTTGCTGTCACCCCGGATGCCAAGGTCTTATTGATCCGGTATCTTGGAATGAAATCCCAGGAAATTACTCTGGGTTCTTCTAACACACTCGATGTAAAAATGGAAGAAGATGTGCTCGGACTAGATGAAGTTGTAGTGACCGCTATCGGAGTTAGCAAAGAGAAAAAAGCTCTTGGCTATTCTGTTCAGGATGTTGGCGGTGATGCTCTTACTCAGGCCGGACAAAGCAACGCGCTGACTGCCCTCAGCGGAAAGGTTGCTGGTCTTTCTATAATTCAATCGAGCGGATCGCCGGGAAGCTCTGTTGATATTCGGCTTCGCGGAGCCACCTCGCTTACCGGTGATAACTCACCATTAATTGTTGTTGATGGTGTTCCACTGGATAATTCCCAAAATTTTTCTGGTAACCCAGATGATCTTTCTAACAATTACTTACAAAGTGTTAATAATTCAAATCGTGCAGTTGATATTAACCCTGACGATATTGAATCAGTTACTGTTTTGAAAGGACCTGCCGCTACAGCACTCTATGGAATTAGTGCTGCGAACGGTGCACTTATTATCACTACTAAGAAAGGCGGAAAGAAAGTTGGTGGCGGAGTAAATGTTACTTACACAACTAATTTGACTTTTGATAAGGTAAATAAGCTTCCTGCTTTACAAAGTATGTATGCTAAAGGATCTGGTGGAGCAATAAGAAGCTATGAATCCGGCTCCTCAGGTTCATGGGGTGCTGCAGCAGATACTCTGATGTGGGATCCAAATCAAACAACTCAGTTCAATAAGAATGGTGAATTGATTGGAAAAACCGGGGCACCTTCTGATGCAATTCCTTTTACTCCTTTTGATAATGCAGGAACATTTTTCCAAACCGGACAAACATGGGAAAACAATCTTGCTCTTTCAGGAGGAAATGATAATTCAGCTTTCCGTTTTTCATTCTCCTCTTTGAAACAAGATGGCATTGTTCCTCTTGCTAACTTTAAGAGGTATACAGCAAAAATGAGCGGATCTACAAAGCTCTCAAGTAAATTGAGTACATCCGGATCGGCAACATTCTCTAACTCCGGAGGCCGTCGCATTCAGCAAGGTTCAAATCTTTCGGGATTAATGCTGGATCTATTAAGAACACCAATTTCTTTTGATAACACAAATGGTGCAACTGATCCTTCTGATCCATCTGCTTATTTATTGAGTGATGGTAATCAAAGAAATTATAGAGGGGGTTCTTATAATCCTGCTTATTATGATAATCCATATTGGACAATTAATCAATGCCCATTTAATGATAATGTTAATCGCGTATATGGATATGGACAAGTTGATTATCTGCCGGCAAGCTGGCTTACGCTAACTTATCGTCTGGGAACTGATAATTATTCTGATTATAGAAAGCAGTTTTTTGCAATTCATTCTGCAGCTTTCCATGGCGGTCAAATTTTTATTCAACAATTTAATTACTTCCATGTGAATTCTGATGTACTTGCAACTGTTACCAAAAAATTCTCTGATGATTTGGACGGAGGATTAACAATTGGGCAGAATATGTATAGCCAAAGAAGTAAATCACTTTATACTCAAGGCGATGATTTAATCTTCAGTGATTTCCAAAACATGTCTGTTGCATCAACTGTTTTAACGCGCGAATCAGCGTCGCGTTACAGAACTTCAGCAGGATATGCAGCAGGAAATCTTTCTTTCAAGAATATGCTTTACCTAAATCTTACTGCGAGAAATGAGATGTCATCTACTCTTCCAAAAGAAAAGAATACATTCTTCTATCCTTCAGCCAGCTTAGGTTTTGTATTTACTGAAGCACTTGGAATGAGCACTAACAAAATTCTTCCTTATGGAAAAATTCGCGCTTCATGGGCAAGTGTAGGTAAAGATGCACCTCCTTATTCTCTCGAATCATATTATGATCAGGCAGCATTCAGTGATGGATGGACTCCAGGAATTCCATTCCCGGTTGATGGTGTAGTTGGTTACTCCAATTCTTACATACTCGGAAATCCGCAATTGAAACCAGAAAAAGTAAATTCAACAGAATTTGGAGTTGAACTCAAATTCTTGAATAACAGAATTGGAATTGATGCGACTTATTATGCTTCTAAATCGCTTGATCAGATTTTGGCTACCCCTGTTCCAGGATCATCTGGATACCAATACATGTATCAGAATACCGGCGAACTTACAAACAATGGAATTGAACTGATGTTGACAACTACACCAGTAAAAACCAAAAACTTCAAATGGGATTTGAACTTTAACTGGAGCACTAATAAGAGCATGGTTGTTTCTCTTGGAGATACTTCTATCAAATCGCTGTTCCTTGGCGGATTCGAAGGTTCTGCAATCTACGCTGTGGTGGGCGAGGAGTACGGTTCAATTTACGGCGGCCGCTGGTTGCGCGATGGAAATGGAAATGTTGTAATTGATGATGATCCGAATTCTGGTAACTATGGTTATCCTATTGTTGACAACCAGGTTGGAGTAATAGGAAATGTAAATCCTGATTGGATTGGCGGATTGAATACCGGGTTTACCTGGAAAGATATGATCTCTCTTTCTGCAACTGTTGACATTAGAAAAGGCGGAGATATCTGGAACGGAACTAAGGGTGCTCTTACTTTCTTCGGAAGAACTCCTAATACAGTTAGCGCTTTAGAAACACCAAGTGAAGCAACTAACTGGCTTCGCTATGACACTGCTCATGTTTTTGAAGGAGTGAAAGGCCATGTGGATGCTGATGGAAATTTAGTACTTGGTGATGGAGCAAATGATGTATCCGTACCTCTTGACCAGGCATGGTTTCAGGGTAATGGAGGTGGCTTCGGAAGCCAGGCAGAAGATTTTGTTGAAGATGGTTCATATATCAAACTTCGCGAACTCTCTCTCACTTACACACTTAATCCCAAAATGTTAAAAGGAACTCCAATTGCCGGGCTAGATATTTCTTTCATTGGAAGAAATCTTTGGCTGCATACTAATTATACCGGCATTGATCCAGAAACCAGTTTAACCGGTTCAGGAAACAGTCAAGGCATGGATTATTTTAATATGCCAAATACCAAGAGCTATGGATTCAGCCTCAGATTAACACTTTAATCACTAACATCATTTTAAAAACAATTAAACATGAAAACGAATAAACTTTTCATACTTGGAGTTGCAGTGATGCTTGTGATTGCTGCCACATCATGTAAAAAATATTTGGATGTAAACCAGAATGAAGATCAACCAACTTCAGTTCCTCCAAAAGTTTTACTTCCTTCAGCAGAAGGGTCACTTGCCTATTCAATGGGCGGCGATGCACAGCGCTACACAAGTGTATTTATGCAATATGTAACTGGAGCTGCAAGGCAGTTTTACAGTTTTAATAAATACAGCATGAACGAAGAAGATTTTAATAATCTTTATAACAACATGTTTGCAGATAATCTGCATGATATGAATTCAATTATTGTTTGGGGCAATAATCATCCCGGGCAATACACAATGTATCAGGCAGTGGCAAAAATTCTTTCTGCCTATTCATTAAGTCAGTGCTCTGATTGGTGGGGCGATGTTCCTTTCTCTGAAGCATTTCAGGGATTTGAAAATCTTCATCCAAAATTTGATTCACAACAAGACATATACACTACATGTTTCAAACTGCTGGATGAAGCAATTGATTCAATAGATTATGAAGTGAACACAGCAGGTGATGATTTAGAATATCCGGGTGATGCTGGAGATGATTTTGTTTATGCAGGAAATGATGCACAATGGACATCTTTTGCATATGGTTTAAAAGCCCGTCTTCACCTTCATCTTACTAAAGTGGATGCTGCAAATTATCAAAATGCATTAGATGATTTAGCTGCCGGAGGATTATCCGGAAATGGCGATGACGCAGTATTTCCATTTTCTGCATCTGCTAATAATCCATGGTCTCAATACATTGAAAACCGCGATGACATTGCTTATGATGGAACCTGTCTTCAGGATATGTTAACTAATAGTGATCCCCGCTATGCTGCATATATTGATACAGCAGGAGCACAATCATGGGGCCCTGGCTATCTCAGCGATTTCTTTGGCGCATACACTTCTGTTATTCCGTTTTTTACATACACCGAACAGAAATTTATTGAAGCAGAAAGCAAGTTGATGACAGGAGATAATGCAGGCGCTCAGGCAGCTTTTGCTGAAGCAATTCAGGCAAGCATGG
>DMRR01000100.1:5979-15257 GCA_003455275.1 Bacteroidota bacterium
GCTCGGACAAATTATGTATGAAAAATATGTTGCTCTATTCCTTCAAACTGAATCATGGACTGATTGGAGAAGAACAGGATTACCTGCACTCTCTCCTAATCCGGATGGAGTAATAAGTCAAATCCCTCGTCGCTTTATTTATCCTACAAATGAAAATGTTTACAATCCTAATTGCCCGCAGAATTCTACTTTGCTTGCACCAGGTTTGTGGTGGGATATGTAATAATTACCAGAAATATTTTTTCTCAAAACAGCCCCGAATTTCGGGGCTGTTTTGTTTTTACAGAATGTTACTTTGATTTCATTTCTTTGAAGCGAAATGAAGAAAAATTTTCTCTGTATTGATTTTGGGAACACCCGGATAAAGGCGGGAATATTTGAAAATGATGAATTGAAAAATATTTTTTCTTCAAAAAATATTTCACCCGAACAACTGAAAAAAATTATTTCAGCAAACAAGATTGAATCTGGTATTATTTCTTCGGTGACCTCGCGCTCTTCGAAAATTGAAACGGAAATTTCAAAACTCATTCATACGATTATTCTCAGTGAGAAAACGCCCGTTCCCATTATCAATAAATATTCTGATAAGAAAAAATTAGGGAAGGACCGGTTGGCAAGCGCAGTAGCTGCTGTATCAATTTTTCCGAAACAAAATGTGCTCTCCATCAATTGCGGCACCTGTATCATTTATGATTTTGTAAATGACCGGGGAGAATATCTTGGGGGAAGCATTTCACCCGGAATGCAAATGCGGTTAAATGCGCTGCACGATTTCACTGACAAACTTCCAAAAGTCAAAGCTGATTTTCCATTACAAAAAATTGGGAACAACACCGAACAGAGTATTCTTTCAGGAGTAATGATGGGAATTATTTATGAACTCAGTGGAATGATTGATGATTATAAGCGGGAGCATAAAAATTTGAAAGTTATTCTCTCCGGGGGTGATGCTGATCAATTTGCTTCGCATCTGAAAACAAAGATATTTGCCAGCCCTCACTTAGTCATAAGAGGTCTTTATCAAATACTAAAGTTTAATGTTGAAACTGTTCTTTAAGTTATCACTCTTCCTTTCTATTATTTTTTTCTCACACGCCTCATTCGCACAGGAGAATAATGTATTTTCCAGATTCGGGATGGGTGACCTGAGAAGTTATTCTCCATCTTATCTGAGAGGGTGGGGCGGCCTGAGTGCTGCACATAACAGCATGGCTCGATTTAATATTGATAACCCAGCCGCTCTTGGGAACATTGGCGGAAGCATATTTGATTTTGCCGCAAATGGAAATGTAGTACTCATGAAATCAAATTCATCAAGCGGAGCTTTTGGTTATTCGGCGCCAGAATATATGTCGCTTGCGATTCCATTAAAAAGAATGAAAGCAGGGCTTGCATTCGGTTTGCAATCATTTACCCGTAACAATTATAACATTACACAAAACAATGATTCTTCAGATGTGAACGCCGCTTCATATAACACTTATGTTGGACAGGGCGGTACTTATAAAGTATTCATGGCCTCAGGAATGAAACTCAAAAATTTTTCTTTTGGCCTAAAAGCAAATTATGTTTTCGGAACCATGAATTATGTTTCAACTCTTGTTTTCCCGGATTCAATTAATGGTTATAACTCGCTAAAACATGGAGATAAAACCCTCGGCGACTTTTTGTTTGAAGGTGGATTGCAATACAAAATCAAATTAAAATCGGAGCGTCATCTCGATCTGGGAATTTGCGGAAACCTTCAAACCAACCTTAATGCAACCCAGGACTTATTGTTCGAACGATTTTTAAATAACGGGTTGGTGAACGACACTGTTTATAATGTGAGCGGTGTGAAAGGCGTTCTTATTTATCCAATGCAGTACCGTGCAGGAATCTTATATACCAGAGACAATAAATTTTCTGTTGGGGCACAATTCTCTTCCTCAGCCTGGAGTAATTATTCTTCATTCGGAGAAAAAGATTCTGTGACTAATACCTGGAAAATTTCTTCGGGACTTGAATGGATTCCAAATGCAAAATCAATGGATGGGTATTTTAACCGGGTGAGTTATCGTTTTGGAATTTATTCCGGAATCAATTATGTTTCTTTAAATGGGAAATCATTAACAGAAAACGGAATCACTTTAGGTTTCGGTTTTCCCATTCGTCATTCAAGCAGCGAATTGAATTTGAATTTTGATATATCAAAGATTGGCAGTTTAAATACTAACAACTTTCAGGAATATTATTTCCGTGGCACTTTTGCTTTTTCTCTTAATGACTTCTGGTTTATTAAGAGAAAATATGATTAATGAAAATTTTTCATTATGAAAAAATTTTTACTCTCAGTTTTATTCTTCACTTTTTTTCTGACGAAAGTTTTTTCGCAGATTGAAGAAGATAACCGGCCGGTGATGATAGGAGAATGGACGCAAGATGCATTAAATGAATTGCGCAATTATGAACTGAATCAGAAATTTGAAAAACATAATTTCAGAGCAACCACACAGAGAAGCGATACGATTAATCTGCTTCACTTCGATATTCATCTTACAGTTGGAAATGGATTAAACCAAACAATTGCCGGTTACTCAATCGTTGAATTCAAATCGCTGATGAATAATGTAAGTCAGCTCTATCTCGATTTGTTAAAACTTAATGTTGATTCGGTTATTCAAAACGGTCAGCCACTCACTTTCAATTACAGCGATTCCACAATTCTGAAAATAAATCTTCAGTCTGCAATGATGCAGAATGATTCTTCTGCTGTCACGGTTTATTATCATGGTCATCCATTCAATGATAATTCTTTCGGCGGAGTTTATTTCAATGGCGATTTTGGTTTCAATGTCGGAATGAGTTTATATGAAAACCCGCACAACATGGGTCGCACCTGGCATCCGTGTTACGACAATTTTGTTGAACGCTCTACTTATGAATTTCATATCACATGCGATTCGCAGCGAATGGCATTATGCAATGGTGCTTTGCTGGACACAGCGCATAATTCCGATGGAACAATTACCTGGCATTGGAAAATGAATGAAACGCTTCCTACTTTCATTGCCGGATTTGCCGTAAGCAAATTCACTCCCGTGCACGATACTTTCAATGGAATAAATGGACCGGTTCCTGTTTTGTTTGGGGCAATTTCTGCCGATACCACTGCGATGAAAAATTCTTTCGCAAATCTTGAAACATGTTTTCATTATTTCGAAGATCATTATGGAGCTTATCCATGGAATAAAATCGGATTCAATTGTCTTCCGTTTAATTCAGGTGCAATGGAACATGCAGGCAGCGTGGTATATCCTCAGTTTGCATGCGATGGAAGTTTGTATTACGAAGATTTGTATGCGCACGAATTCGGCCATCATTGGTGGGGTGATTATGTAACGCCTTATGATCCGAGCGAAATCTGGTTGAAGGAAGGCTGGGCAGTCTTTTCTGAATTTTTATTTTATGAAGGAGTGTATGGTGCCGCTTCATACAAAAGTCATGTAGCGGATAATCATGAAATCGCGTTACACTATGATCATGTCTTTGATCTTGGATATTGTCCTTTATCTCCAATGCCCGCCTACACTATTTTCGGAAGAACTACCTATACTAAGTCTGCAGATGTGGTTCATACGCTTCGGACCTACATGGTAGATTCGCTATTCTTCGGATGCCTGAAAAGTTTTGTTCAGTCACATGCTTTCCAGAACTACACTTCAGTTGAATTGAGAGATTACCTGTCAAATTGTTCAGGAATTAGTCTTGATAATTTTTTTAACGATTGGGTTTTTTCGGCAGGCTTCCCTCACTTTTCCATTGATTCATTTAATGTAGCAGATCAGGGAAATGGTTGGTATACCGTAACAACTTACATCCGTCAGCGGCTTGATCATGCACCACATTTCTATCATCATGTTCCTCTTGAACTTACTTTTATGAATGATGAAATGCAATCTTCAGTTTACAAAGTTGATGTTAGCGGACCTTGTACAGTCTATCAAACCGCAGTTCCGTTCAACCCGGTTTTCGCTGGTTTGGATTTGGAAAATAAAATTTCAGATGCCATCACCGACGAATATCATGTAATAAAAAATGTAGCGACCAATAATTTCCCTCAAGGTAAAATGAATATGTATGTATATACTGTAAATGATTCTGCCTTCCTTCGTGTAGAACATAATTGGATAGCTCCGGATCCAATGAAAGTTCAGATTCCCAACCTTCATCTTTCACAGGAAAGATATTGGCGAGTCGATGGTATTCTTTCTGACAGTTTTGATGCAAAGGCTTCTATTCAATATAATGGAAGCAATGTTCAGCCGGTCACATCATATAATGGTGGCTACCTCGATCGTGCGTTAATTACGAATGTAGAAGACAGCCTGGTGGTAATGTATCGTCCATCTGTTTCGGCCGATTGGCAAATCGATACTGATGTGCTCTTTAATTACCAGGGAAGCCACACAGATAAAAAAGGTTTGATTTGGATTAATCATATCAAACCAGGCGAATACACACTTGCTATTTTCCAGCATAACAAAGTTGATTCATTGATTACACCAGTCAGCGATTCATGCTTTACGATTATTAATGTAAAAGATTTTTCGCCTGAAGAAAAAATCAGCATCTATCCAAACCCTTCCCAAAATCAATTTACGATTGAAGGAAACCTTTTGAACCAAAGCACTCTTGAGATTTTCAGTTTGTTAGGTGAAAAAATTTATTCTCAAAACCTTCCGAAAGGAATAATGAAAACTAAAATTAATTGCGGCAATTTCGGAACAGGAATCTTTTTAATCAGGATTTCTGATAGCGAGAAAAATATAATTGTTCGAAAGCAGGTAATTATTCAGAATTAAGAAAATCGCATTTGACTTTTGTGTCACATCCGTTGGCCTCATTCCATTTTGCAGAATGAGACTATGGACTTTCTTTGTCAACTCATCTCCAATCTCCGAATGAAAACAAAGGAACTCTCTCTTCTTCTGTTGTTGATCTTCAACAGCTTTTCAGTTTTTTCACAAAGCGAATATCTTTTTTGTAAGAGTGACGAGATGGTTGCAAAATCATTAAAAGAACACCCGGAACTGAAACAAAATCAGGATCAGCTTGAAATCATAACCCAACAGAATTATAATCTTCCGGCAGAGAAGCAGATATATGTGGTGCCGGTTGTGTTTCACATCATACATGAATACGGTACCGAAAACATTTCTGATGCACAGGTGATTGATGCAATCAAGGTGATGAATGAAGATTACAGTTTGACAAATTCTGATGCTGCCAACATTGTATCTCAGTTTTCCGGAATTGCGGCAAACATTGGATTTCAGTTTAAGCTCGCAAACAAAGACCCGCAAGGAAACTGCACCAATGGAATAGACCGGATTGTTTCGCCTGAAACTTTTATTGGCGATGATGGTTCTAAACTGAATCCGTGGCCACGAAATATGTACTTGAATATTTGGGTGGTAAAAAATGTTCAGGATGCTGCAGCCTATGCTTACCTTCCGGGAACCGCACCCAGTAATAATGTGGATGGAATCATTTGCCGTGCAGATTATGTCGGAAGTATTGGAACCAGCAATCACACAAAGTCGCACACGCTCTCTCATGAAACCGGTCACTTCTTTAACCTGAAACATACATGGGGGAATTCCAATTCTCCAGGTGTAAGTTGCGGAAGCGATAATGTAAACGATACTCCAACCACAATGGGATGGACTTCTTGTAATCTTTCCGGAGCTACATGCAGCAGCCCGCTTGATAATGTTCAGAATTTTATGGAATATTCTTATTGCTCCTGCATGTTCACGGCAGGGCAGAAATCAAGAATGGTAACTGCGATAACCAGTGCCTGGGGCAGCAGAAATAATTTATGGACTTCTTCTAATCTTTCAGCTACCGGAGTTTCAGGAACACCGGTCATTTGTACACCGGTTGCAGATTTCACATCATCGTCAACATTTGTTTGTGCCGGATCATCTCTCAATTTCTCAGATATTTCTTACAACGGCATCGTTACTAACCGCACCTGGATTGTTAATGGTGGAACCGCCAGTTCATTAAACGATTCCGTAATCACTGTGACTTACAACACTCCCGGAACATACAGTGTGACACTGACTGTTTCAAACGCTTCCGGTTCTGATGTGGTAACCAAGAATGGAGTTGTAATTGTGTTGCCAACTACTGCAGCATACACTTCCGGCTGGACAGAAGATTTTGAAAATGATGTAATACCCGAAGCAGATTGGATTCCACATAACATGAGCACTGCATCATTCGGTATCAGCAACAGCGTACATTACACAGGTTCTAAATCGCTCTCTTATATCAACTCTGCAAGTTATGTTGGCTTAGTTTCAGAAGTAGCTGGACCTACTTTCGATATGACAGCGATCAGTAACCCGGTTCTAACCTTTCATGTTGCATTTGCACAGCGTACATCTGACAATACGGATAAGTTAAGAATGCTGGTTAGCACCGATTGCGGAAAAACCTGGGCACAGCGTTATTATAAACTCGGTACTACGCTTTCAACTTCATCAGCCACAACTTCATCCTTCTACCCTTCATCACAGAGTAGCTGGAGAATGGAAACCGTTCCAATGAATAATTATGCAGGTCTTACGAATGTTCGAATAAAATTCGAATTCACTTCGCAAGGCGGAAACAATTTGTTCATCGATGACATTAACCTGGGAGGTTATTCTTTCGCCGATGAAATTCTTTCAGCTCATGCCATACAGGTTTTTCCAAACCCGGCCACTGATGAGATTTATATTGAATCTTTAGATGGAATGAATCCTGAGTATATTTTGATTGCGGATGCTTCCGGAAAAATACTTAGTGAATTATATCCAGAAAAAGCAATTGAGGTTTTAAATATTCAGACATACGCAGCCGGAATCTACTTTGTTAAAGTGCGGATGATAGACGGAAGTGTGGTGGTCCGCAAGTTTGTGAAAGAATAACATTTAATTTAAAGAGTTTCCATATCAGTATACAACCCTGGCTCTTTTAGTGTTGTTAGAAAATATTTTTCTGATGACACACAATATTTATAAATCACACATCGTTACTGCGTTCCAAATATTTCTACCGATGTAGAACTTATACTCTCCCTGCAACTGAATATCGGTTGCCACGCATCAGCACAGCTGAAGTTGCGTACCCGTATCCCAAACTGAACTAAGTTGACTGATACACGAAGCCTTTCTTCTTAGAAAAGATTTTCCTAACATTTAAAATCAAATGAAAAAAAATTTTGTGCTCTTTGCGCTTTTTGCGCCCGCTATTCTTCTGCCCGCTTGCGGCGGATTTAATTCACTGAAACTTTCATCCACCAATTTCACTGATGAAATTGACCAATCGCAGAACCTGGTTTTTACTTTCAACAAAGACCTGGTCGCAGATTCTATTATTGGTAAATGGGACACCGCAGCTTATATCAATTTTTCGCCGGCTGTTCATGGGAAATTCAAATGGACAAGTAAAAATGAATTAACCTTTTCTCCATTCGTTCCTTTTTCTCCTGCCACAGATTACTCGGCAATCATCACTCCTGTAATCATGTCGAAAAGCAAAATCAAGTATGCATTCGAAAAAAATATTTCTGCATCATTTCACACTCCTTATTTAAAAGCTCAGGCAACACAAGCCTATTGGGCAGTAAGTGAGCGTAATGCAGGAAATGTAGAAGTGCGCATCACCATGAATTTTAATTACCCGGTAAAACCCAATGAACTTGCTTCTTTACTTCACATTTCTTCTAAGGGAAAAAAAATTGACTTCGAACAATTATCTGTTGAACCGGCTTCACAGATTTCTGTAGCAATTGCTCCAATAGAAAATGCAAACAAGGATGAAGGCATTCCATTACATCTGGCTATTGATAAAGGATTGCACTGCGCCGGTTCATCAAGTGTGAGCAAGAATCCGATAGAGATTGAAACCAGTATACCACCACGAGGCAAACTGATGGTGATGGAAATGACCGGGCAATTCGTAGATGGGCAGGGAGAAATAAAAATAAACTTTAACCAACCTGTGGTTAACGACGATTTGAAATCGGTGGTGAAGATTGGATCGCCTATGACTTATAAAGTTGAATTATTAGATGGCGGCATCTTGATTAAGGGAGAGTTTCAACCAAATAATAGTTACAATGTCATACTCTCAAAAAATCTTAAAGGAGTTTTTGGCAATACACTGGATCAGGATTACTCGCAGTATGTGTCGTTCATGGAGCAGCAGCCGATTCTTTCCTTCGCGAGTGACAAGAGTATTTATCTCACACCCGAAGGAGCGAAAAATATTGAACTCAATATTTCAGGAATTGAAAAACTGAAAGTCACTGTTGTGCGCATTTATGAAAACAATATTGAAGCTTTTATGCGCCGCGGCGACAGTTACGGATATTTTTATGATGACGATTCAGAAGAAGGATATGATTACCGCTGGCACGATTACAATTATTACAGTTATGAAAACTATGGCGATGTAGTGAGTTCGAAAATAATAAATGTAAAATCTCTACAGCGTGATGGAGGTTCATCTCTGCTTCATCTTGACCTGGAACAAATGGGTTACAATAACCAGCTGAAGGGAATTTATATTGTAAAACTCGAAGACACGAGCCGGCAATGGTTGCAGGTTTCAAAATTTATTTCCTACTCTGATATTGGATTGATTGTAAAGAAGAGTGCAGATGACATTTTTGTTTTTGCCAACTCAATTAAAACTTCTGAATCACTCAGCGGAGTGAAAATTCGTTTCATCAGCACCAACAATCAAGTTGTGACCACAGTGACAACGAATGGAGATGGATTCGCTCATCTTGAAAACACAGAAGGATATAAGCCATTCAATATCGGAATGCTAACCGCCCGCAATGGCGATGATTTTAATTTCATGATTCTGGATAACACCGAGGTTGAAACTTCGCGTTACGATGTTGGAGGAAAGAATACTAACTCTTCTAATTATGATTGTTTCATCTATGGCGATCGTGACATCTATCGTCCGGGAGATACTATTCATGCCAACACTATCATTCGCACTTTCGATTGGGCAACGGTGAAAAATATTCCGGTGAAGATGAAACTGCTTTCACCCAATGGAAAAGAATTTAAAACGGTTAAACAGAAGCTTGATGAACAAGGAGCGGCTGAAGCCTCATTCATTCTTCCTGTTTCAGCAATGACCGGCCTTTACACATTGGAAGTTTACAGTGGAAATGATGTATTGATGAACTATGAAAAACTCAGTGTTGAAGAATTTATGCC
>DMRR01000100.1:15610-25410 GCA_003455275.1 Bacteroidota bacterium
CTCACCAACAATATAACAGCAACCAATCTTTATGGACCACCTGCAGCAAATCGAAATTATGAAATGACACTCACGCTTAACCGTAAAAATTTTAATGTAAAAAAATTTAACACTTACAATTTCAATATTGAAGTGAATGAAGAAATTCCATTCGAAAGTGTGGTGCGTGAAGGAACTACGGATGGTGAAGGAAAAGCGGAAGAAACTTTTTCGCTTGGCGATTACAGCGGAATTGGATTACTGCAAGGGCACATGTTCTCTACTGTTTTTGATGAATCGGGAAGACCTGTGAATCGTTTGCAGAATTTTACAGTCGCCACACAGGATGTTTTCTTCGGATTGAAATACACTGAATCATGGGTGGACACGCGCAGTCAGTTGCAGTTCCCGGTTATCGCGGTTGACAAAAAAGGAAATTCAATTGGTGCTACCGCTACTATTCAGGTTGTTCGCAATACATGGGAAACAGTTATCAGGCGCAGCGGCGGCAGTTACTATTATGATTCTGAGAAAAGATCAATCATTGTATCAGAAAAAAATATTTCAGTTCCGGTTGGTGGAACAGCATTCACTTACACTCCTGTCAATTCCGGCAGTTACGAAATAAGAGTGAAGAGTGCCGGTTCTGATAATTATGTATGCAATCGTTTTTGGGCCTATGGATGGAACGATACACAAACGAATTCTTTTGAAGTAAGCAATGAAGGCGAAGTGGAAATTACTTTGAACAAGGAAAAGTATGCTGTAGGTGAAGATGCAGAAGTATTGTTCAGCACTCCGTTCGAAGGAAAAATTTTAGTGACTGTTGAGCGCGATAAAGTGATGAACTTCTACTACCTCAACACACAGAACAAAGCAGCGAGTTTGAAAATCCCTGTCACCGATGAAGACTTGCCAAATGTATATGTGACTGCCACTGCAATTCGTGAGCTGAAAGAAAATTCAATTCCGCTTGTAGTCGCTCGCGGGTTTGTTCCGCTCATGGTTGAAAAATCTTCCAACAAAATTCCTGTAACGATTACTGCAAGCGAAAGTGTTCGGAGTAAAACAAAACAAACAATCACTGTAAAATCTGCTCCGTATTCTGAAATAACTATTGCAGTAGTGGATGAAGGAATTCTTCAACTGAAAAATTTTCTAACTCCGGATCCATATGGATATTTCTATGGCAAGCGCGCGCTCGAAGTGAGCGATTATGATTTGTATCCATACATTTTTCCTGAACTCTCAAATAGCAAGTCGAGCACAGGAGGAGATATGGCTGAAATGAGTAAACGATTAAACCCTGTGACTGCAAAGCGTGTAACCCTGATGGCGAAGTGGAGCGGCATTCTGAAGACTGATGCAAATGGAATTGCGAAATACACTTTTGATATTCCGCAGTTCAACGGCTCGCTGCGTATCATGGCCGTGAGTTATAAAGACAAATCTTTCGGCTCATCAGAAAAAATTATGAAAGTCGCAGATCCTGTTGTCATTACTACATCACTACCCCGATTTGCAAGCCCTGGCGATACTCTTACAGTTCCGGTGACATTGGCAAATACAACAAAAACAAACTCATCAGCAATAGCCACTATCAGTGTAACCGGACCGCTTCAATTAGTTGGTATGACAAAAATTTCTTCCACTCTGAAACCAAATGCTGAACAGCAGGTGATTTTCAAAATTGTAGCGAAGAAAGAAATTGGTGTTGCGTCAGTTACTGTTTCAGTTTCCGGTTTGAATGAAACTTTCACTGACAAAACTGAGATTGGTGTGCGACCTTCTTCTCCCCTTCAAAAGAAAACAGATGCAGGAGTGATCAAGGGAGGAGAAAGCATTTCCATAAATCTCAATTCAGATTTTATTACTTCCAGTGCGAATGCAAAACTCATCATCAGTAAATCTCCGCTGGTGCAGTTCAGCAAAAATCTTTCTTACTTGATTCAGTATCCTTATGGCTGCGTGGAACAAACAACCTCTACAGCTTTCCCACAGATTTATTTTTCTGACATCACGAAAGCATTGGGTGAAACAAAATTGGCGACGCGATACAATCCTAATTACAATGTGCAACAGGCAATCAATAAGCTGCTATCCATGCAACTCTACGATGGTGCGCTCTCTTACTGGCTCGGCGGTGATTATGAAAGCTGGTGGGGCAGTGTGTATGCTGCGCACTTTTTATTTGAAGCCCGCAAAGCAGGATACGATGTGGACAAGAATGTGCTGGACAGATTGATGGGTTACATTCAGGCGAAGAACAAGAGTTATGAAACTGAAACATATTGGTATTACAGTTCAACCAACAATCTTGAATATCGCCTTATCGCAAGCGAAGAAATTATCTACGGAATGTATGTGTTGGCACTCTATGGAAAGTATGATTACACAACTATGAATTATTACAAAGCGAATTCATCGTTGCTTTCTGTTAGTGAAAAATATTTGCTTGCAACAACCTATGCGCTTGCCGGGAACAACATCAGCTATCTGAGCATACTTCCAAAAGTTTATGCCGGTGAGTGGGCTATTAATTCTTTCGACGGAAGTTATTATTCCGGTATTCGTGATGAAGCTCTTGCCCTGAATGCATTGATTGAAGTGGAACCTGATAACGCCCAGGTGGGCATCATGGCGAAACATCTTTCACAGGAATTGAAAAACCGCGACTGGCTCAACACGCAGGAAGCTGCATTCAGTTTTCTGGCCCTTGGAAAAATTGCACGCCGCAGCACTTTAAGTAATGCAACAGCAAATGTTACTGTGAATGGAATTTCAGTTGGAAATTTTTCGGGAGAAGATTTAGTAATCAAAACAGGAATCGTGAATCAGAATGTGAAAGTAAATGTGAGCGGAACCGGATCGCTGTATTATTTCTGGGAGATGGAAGGCATCAGCAAGTCAGGCACTTTCAAGCCGGAAGATAAATACATGCAGGTGCGCAAAACTTTCTTAGATAGAAATGGAAAACCGATTTACGGAAACACATTCAGTCAAAATGATCTGGTGGTGGTAAAAATTACTGTGCAGTCTGTTGATTATAAAAACAACATTGAGAATGTTGCCATCACAGATTTGCTGCCCGCCGGTTTTGAAATTGAAAACCCGAGAGTGGGCGCTGTGCCTGAACTCAGTTGGATAAAGGACAACACCACTCCTGACTATCTCGACATCCGCGACGACCGCATTAATTTTTTCACTACAGTATATCATGAACCTAAAAATTTCTACTATGTGGTTCGTGCAGTGAGTAAAGGAAAATTTGTTCTTGGTCCGGTGAGTGCGGATGCGATGTATAACGCCGATTATCATTCTATCAATGGAGGAGGGTTTGTGACGGTGAAGTAAAATTTCTGAATCGCGGATTAAGCGGATGTTGCGGATTACAGGGAGAATGTCAGGGCTGCCTTCTGTGAAATCATTTAATCTGTTTAATCCGCGATTCAGACTTTTATTTCAGAAATATTATTGCAAACTTTTTCTATGAACTCAAAAACTATTGAAAAGAGCTGGCAAAAAATTAAAGGGTTATCCGGCTTTTGATGCTTATATAATTATTTTTAATCTTGACATGTAGCAGAATACAAGTACAAAATTTCTGAAAGAAATATTATGAAAACACTAACGAAAATTTTATTTCTCGCTTCCGTTGTGGCGGCGTGTAACTCAGCTTCTGTAAAGAATGATGATCCTAAAAAAGCGGCGGTTATGGATACAACGCCAAGAGTCACCGGCATTGGTGGAATATTTTTTAAAAGCAGAAACCCGAAAGAAACTCAGGAATGGTATGGAAAAAATTTAGGACTTTCAATTGATCAGTATGGTTCCCCATTCGAATTCAGAAACGCAAACCGTCCTGATGAAATCAATTATCTTGAGTGGAGCGTTTTCAAAGACAGCACAAAGTATTTTCTACCTTCAGAAAAAGAGTTCATGATCAATTACCGTGTTCAGAATTTAAAAGGACTTGTCCGTAATTTAAGGGAGAGCGGTGTAACCATCGTGGATACGATTGAAACTTATGATTACGGAAAGTTCGTTCACATTATGGACAATGACGGAAATAAGATTGAGCTTTGGGAACCCATCGATAGCGTACTGACCAAACTCGGAACAAAAACAACTAAGTAAAATTTTTTGTAATGCCTATAACTGACGAGACTCGCCGGCAAATTTTTGACACACTGAAAAAAAACCTGGAAACTGTTGCGCCGCCAATGGTGGCATCAGGTGGTCATGATTATCACGATTACCAACTGTTGGGAAACAAACCTGTTTCTTATGGTCATGATAAAAAAATTATTCCGGGGATGTTTTTCGCTGCTGTTGCAAACAGAAAGGATAGCGTGACTTTTCATTTCTTTCCCTGCTATATGGATTCAAAACTAAAATCAGTTGCACCATCACTTTACAAATGCCTGAAAGGAAAAACATGTTTTCACTTTAAGAAAACTGAACAGGTAAATGAAAAAGAATTAAAAGCATTGCTGAAAGAAGGAGTGAAGGCATGGAAGAAAATGGGTTATATGAAATAATTATTCCAAGGAAAATGACAGGTCACCGAATGAAGAACAAATTCCACCCAGATAGTACATTAAAAACAAAGTGCCGGCAACACAAGCCCCATTTATAACACAACCTCCGACTGCGCCGGTTATGTCATTGGCGCTTGCATCCTTATCTGTAATAACCGCCAGCAGACCAATGGGCCCCAGAAAGCATCCCCAGGCGAATGATGGAATACCTGATGAAAATTTATTTTCATGAAGCATAGTATCGCACTGAACAGAAAAATTGGCGAACGCCAGCAGTTCAGGATTTGCTTTCGAAACTTCAGAGTAACTGAGATTATTTTCTTTCACAAATTGTTCGACAGCCGTGATACTTTTCATAGCATCTTTCACTTTTTGTTTGTCATAAGTAAAAAGATCAGAAGCAAAATTCAGATGAAAGGAAAAAATCAGAATAAGAAGGGCAACTGTTTTTATACCGGCTGTTGAGGATTTCATTTTGTTTAACATTTTGATTGTTGTTTTTGATAACACAAAACAACCGTAACCAATAATGTCGCTGCTTGACAAATGTCAAGAAAACAATGAGGCAGATTTAATTAATCCTTACTATCGTCTGAAGATTTTTTATCGTCTCCTTCATACAAATCCTTTTTGTCAACCTTCTTCACTTTCATTTTGTCTTTCAGTTTGCGTGAGATGGCGCTATAAGGAGCGGAAACAATTTCTTCATCGCCTTTTAATCCGGAGAGTATTTGGATATATTCATCATCCTGAATTCCGGTGGTGACTTCAACCTGTTTCACCTGGCCGTTATCATATACAAAAACATACTCCTTCGTTTTTTCACTCGAAGATTTTTTCTTTTCGTTCTTTTCATCCTTTCCGGTTGTGTCTTCACGCGTAGTGACCGATGGAATTGGAACAGAAGAAACATTGTATTCATGATTTGTCAGAATGTTTACAGATGCAGTCATGCCGGGAAGGAACGGAAATTTTTTATTCTTCACATCCATCATACTGACGAAGTAACTTTCATCGAGAAGAATTTTTACAGTGAAATTGGTTACGCTTTCAGTGCTCACTAACTGACTTCCGGTGTTGGATGAATTGGCTACCTGGTAAACAATTCCTTTAAAAACTTTATCGGGATAAGCATCTACTTCAATATCTGCGGTGTCACCAACTTTTACTTTCAGTACATCGTTCTCACTCACATCAACGCGAGCCTCCATTGAATATAAGTTAGCAATGCGCAGCAATTCTGTTCCTGCCATTTGAGTGGTTCCAACTACGCGCTCACCTTTCTCAACATTCAGTTTTGAAATGATTCCGCTTACCGGAGCGAATATGCTGGTCTTGTTCAGCTGATCGTTTGCTTCCTTCATAGAAGCTTGAGCACTGTTGACCATATACTTCGATGCTTCCACTGATTGTTTGGCTCCATCATAATTTGCTTTCGCTGTTTTATAGGCTGCTTCATATTGATCAAACTCAGCCTGAGAAATTACCTTCTTTGAAAATAAATCTTTGTTTCGATTAAAATCTTTATCAGCTTTTTCAAACTGAACTTGTATCTGTGTTAACTGTGATTCAGCATTCAGCTCATTAGCCTTTGCCTGATTTAGAGCTGCCACAGCCTGATCAACCTGAGATACATAAATATCAGGTTTGATTTTCGCGAGTAACTGACCGGCAATCACGCTGTCACCTTCCACCACATTAAGTTCAACAATTTCACCTGATACATCGGGAGAAATTTTCACCTCTACCTTCGGATAAATTTTTCCGGTAGCAGATACTTTTTCTACAATGTCGCGCTTTGAAATTTTCTCAGTCGCAATTTTTACTGAGTTGTCGGAAGATATCCAACCTGCTTTTTTTCCAATTACAACAAACAGGATAAGAAATAAAACAATTCCACCGAGCCAGTATAATAGTTTTCTGCTCATTAGTTAAGGTTTAAAGGTTTGCCCTGGTAGTAGTCCAGAACTTTCAGTTTAAAAATGTAATCAAATTTTGCCTGAAGGGTTTGGCTCTTCGCCGCGCTGAGCGCATTTTGAGCGGTTACATAATCAATTGAGGCGAGCACTCCGGCATCATATTTAACTTTTGCATAATTAAAACTTTCTTCAGCAGATGATTCGGCTTTAAGAGCTGCACTGTATTTATCCTTTCCTGCCACAGCATCGGCATATGCAGTTTCAATATTTTTTTTCAATTGTTGTTTTTGTAAATCAAGATTCAATTGCTCATTCAGTAAATTGATTTTACTTCTTGAAACATTGGTATGTGTTGCCCATCCATTAAAGATTGGAAAGTTGAGAGATAAACCAAAACCCTGACCGAAATTATCTTTCAATTGATTTCCCAATGGTGTATTCTCAAATTGGAAAGTTGGGTTCAAAGTATAAACCGGGTTAAGATTTACTGCGTCAAAACCGATAAGCAGTGTGTCATAAGTTGTAGTGCCGGTTACTCTTTTCACGGCATTTGAATATTGAGTGGAAAGACTTCCGAACAAACTGAGAGAAGGCGAAAATCCACCTCGTGCCGCAGACAATCCCTTTTCAGCACCGAGTACTCTGAATTCCGCGCTCTTGATTCCGGGTTGGTTTCCGAGAGCAATTTGATAAATAGATTCGGCAGTAATGTCAGCGAAAGCCAAATCAACCGGAATTTTCAGATCAGGAACAACAATATCAAATGGATGATCAAGATTCAGCAATTGCTGAAGATTGAGTTGAGCAAGCGTCAATTGATTTTTCGCACTAACTGTGTTAAACTCATCAGTGGCTTCTTGTGACTGTATCTGCAATAACGCTCCTTCTGCAAGAGCGCCTGCGTCAACCAGGTGCTGCGTATTCGTCACTTGCTGCTTCGAAAGATTTTCCTGTGATTGTGCGTTTGCATAATTTTCTTTCGCAAATAGTACCTGAAGGTAAGCTGTTGCCACGCTGAGCGAAATATCATTTGCATATTGAGCATAACTGAACCGTGAAGACATGTAATCAAAATATGCTTTTCGCATTTCATTCAGTTTAGAAAATCCGCTGAACAAAGTGACATTCGAACTCAAAGAAGCATTGCCCGACTGAATGCTTTGATTGACGAAAAGGTTGGTAGTCGGGTCTATATTTTTTCCATAGTTATATCCGTAATTAACCGAACTGTTCAGGCTCGGAAGCAAACCTAATTTTGATTGTGTGTAGGAATCTTTACTTAGTTCAGCAGTAAGCTCAGATTGTTTAAGTTGAATATTATTATCCTTCGCGTATGTAATACATTGTTCAAGAGACCAAATTTCCTGTGCATGGGATTGCAAAAAACTCAGTGCAACAATTGAAAGGATAAGTGAGAAAAGGTGAAAGAAATATCTTAGGTGCAATGAAAAAACTGTTATGAGTCGCCAAATATAATTGTCTGTTTTACTCAGCACTGAACCTGTAATATGATTAATGGATAACGAGTATTTAATCTGCTATGTTTATTTGTTGCATTGTGAATGAAATAAAAAATATTTTACCTGACGAATATTATATGCGCGAAGCATTGAAGGAGGCTGTTTATGCATTGGAGAAAGATGAAGTGCCAATCGGAGCAGTGATTGTAAGCCTTGGAAAAATAATAGCTCGCGGACATAACCAGGTTGAATTGCTGAAAGATGTAACAGCTCACGCAGAAATGATCGCCATCACTTCAGCAGCAAATCATTTTGGAAGTAAATATTTAACGGATTGCACTTTGTATGTAACACTGGAACCTTGTATGATGTGTGCAACCGCAATTGGTTGGGCACAGATTCCCCGGTTGGTATATGGAGCCGGCGATAAGAAAAAAGGATTTACTCTTATTTCAAAAAAAGTGCTGCATCCCAAATGCGAAGTTGTGAATGGATTGCTTTCTGATGAATGCAGTCAATTGATAAAAGAATTTTTCAGGAAGAAGAGAAAATAAAAAACAGGTTTTAGGTCGGTAAGACCATCTGAAATAATCTGAACGAATTATACCTTTAGTAGCAACTTATTAAAAGAATCTCTATCTTCAGTCAATGAAAAAAAATATTTTTCATTGTATTGTATCAGTACTTTTAGTGATGTCCAACTCATTAGGAGTTTCAGCCCAATGGACCTGTGCAGATGTTAATCTTACCATTGATGCACCACAAAACCTCCCTTACCCTGATGATTATCTAAACTTTGATTTTTTCAGTGCTGATTTTGATGGTGATGGATTTAAGGATCTTCTGGGCGAAGCAAACATTAATGGAGAAATTGGACCTGAGATTTTTTTGAATACATCAGTTGCACTGGGACCTATAACATTTAACTCAACACCATCTCTGATCTATTCACATAGCAATGCAACACTATTCAATTACCCTGCAATTACTGTTGCTGATTTTAATTCAGATGGAAAACCTGATGTTGCGGAGCAGGTATATGATTCAATATTAGTTTACAAGAACAATTCAACTTCGGGGAACATTAGTTTTAGCGTTGCCGCAAGATTTCATATTGGTTATCCGGTTAATATTTCTTATGTAGGATTTACCTATGCTGTTAAATTATTAATGGGCGAAGACATGGACGGCGATTCTAACCCGGATATAGAATTGGATGATGTTCATGGTCATATTTCTATTTTCAGGAACACAACTCCTTCTGGTTCTTCAGTGTGCACTTTTGCCCCGGCGTTTGTTTTGCCTTATCCAAGTTCATTCACTTTTGGTATGGCAATAAATGATTTTACAGGAGATGGGTTGCCTGATATATGCGCGCATTCATCTGATACGCTTTACAATTTTGCAAATACAACTGTCGGTACCAACCTCAGTTTTTCTTATTCAGGTCATTATGAATTAAACACAGTGAATCTAAGCGCATGGAACAATGATCAATCACTCAACTTTGATTATGCCGATGCTGATTTGGATGGTAAAACTGATTTGTTGCTTCATGTAAATTATTCCAATGATCCGGATAGCAGTTTCGTTTGCATTCTACATAATGGAAGCACCTCTTCTCAAGTATTATGGGATTATAAATACAGGTTTGGCTATCCATTCCATACGCCTTTGATCATGTCAGCTGTCTTCTTAAAAGTGTGCGAATCTGTTCCGGATGTGGTGGTGGCTCTGGATGGAATTCAATCAGGAGGAAGTCAGGCATTTTGGTATTTTAAAAATACCTCTACTGCCGGTGTAATTAGTTTCAATCTCAATCCATGTATAGTTCTGAATATTGAATCTGATATGTTGTGTGTTGATGATTTTAATAATGACAGCAAAGCAGATTTTTGTTC
>DMRR01000100.1:25744-41848 GCA_003455275.1 Bacteroidota bacterium
GTAGGTTCAATAAATAATATTGCTCCATCGATTCAAACTTCAGGATGCCTTCAGGAAATTTCTTTTAATTATTCAACTTCATGTTTTGCTGAGACGCTGCATTTCGACTGGAGCCCATCGATTGCCGGCGACACTTCAGTTGCGTGGTTAGACCCGATAAATGATTCTGTTACTGTACATGTATATACAGATAGCCTGACTTATGATTCAACTTTTACTTTTTTATATAACCCACCGTCGCCAAATGTTGCCGCCAATGTTATCACCACTTTATGTCAGCGAACCATTACACTAACTCCATCTTCAAATTGTGACAGTTCAGTTTTTCATTATGTGTGGTCTCCGTCTTTTGCCGGTGATACCAATGTTGCAGTTATTTCAGGTTATTCTGGATTAGTTACTGTTCATGCTTATAACGATTCTCTGACATTTGACAGCACATTTCATTTCCAGATTACATTGCCTCAAATGAATGTAACCCCAACGAACGACACAATTTGCGCCGGACAATCAACTCAGATTTTTGCTTCAGGTGATCAGCAATATTCATGGTCACCATCATCAGGATTAAGCTCAACTTCAAATTCATCTGTTACTGCTTCTCCTACATTGACCACGACTTACACAGTAATGGGTTCTTGTAATGATTCGGCTATTGTAGTAATTCATGTTAACCCTAATCCTGTCACCTCAGCCGGTCCTGATACAACTATTTGTTTCGGTCAACAGGTTCAATTAATTGCCGGTGGAGGAAATACTTATCAGTGGCAACCTGTATCAGGTTTGAGCAATTCCGGAATCTCAAATCCGATTGCTACGCCAACAGTTTCTACTACATACACAGTCTTAATTACAAACCAATTTGGTTGCTCCAATACTGAGTCCGTAGTAATTTTTGTTACCTATATACCTCAGATTTATGCGGGACACGATACCACTATACTTATTAATTCTTCATATCTGATTTCTGACGCCAGTACTGATGGATTTACTTATTTCTGGTCGCCTGATTCGTGGATCAATAATATTTCAGTAGTCAATCCAATTGTTACTCCATTGATTACAACAACATATATTCTAACCTCAGTTAGCGCTGAGGGTTGCATTGTTTCTGATTCGGTTGTCATTTATGTCGATCAGAATCTCTATCTATATTTTCCTTCGGCCTTCTCGCCAAACGGAGATGGTGTTAATGATATTTTTCATCCGGTTTTTTATAATGTCAGCGATTATCATTTAAAAATTTTTAACCGTTGGGGAGAATTAATTTTTGAAACCAATGACCCCGCTGCCGGATGGGATGGAAAATATAAAGGAGAAGATCAGGAGGTGGGAGTTTATGTTTATTATGCCGATGCAAAAGGTTTTTCTGATGGAGTTTTCAAATCTCTTCAGGGAAATATCACCTTGCTGAGATAATCAGTTTATTGTTCCGATCCATAATCTTTCGAAAAAAAAATTTTGTTTCATTTCATGAAACCAATACTTATTGTCTTCAGTTTACATTAGCACACTTTCTACTAAGCGAAAGAAAATTTTAAAACACAAAAAACTTTTTTCATTATGGCTTTTACACTACCATCTCTTCCTTATGCATTCGAAGCTCTTGAACCGCACATTGATTCCATGACCATGCAGATTCATCATGACAGGCATCACGCTGCTTATGTCACTAACCTTAACAATGCGATTGCGGGTAAGCCCGAAGAGAATATGAGCATTGAAGAAATCTGCCGCAACATTTCAAAACAACCAATGGCGGTGCGCAACAATGGAGGCGGTCACTATAATCACTCATTGTTTTGGACTATCATGAAACCAAATGGAGGCGGCGCTGCAAACGGCGCAATTGCTGAAGCTATCAATTCTTCATTCGGAACATTTGATGCATTCAAAGAAAAATTCAGCCAGGCAGGAATTACACGGTTCGGTTCAGGCTGGGCATGGCTCGGTGTAGGTGCTGATAAAA
Organism: Bacteroidota bacterium; assembly: GCA_003455275.1. Taxonomy (GTDB): domain Bacteria; phylum Bacteroidota; class Bacteroidia; order Chitinophagales; family UBA10324; genus CAXBPY01. The sequence continues at coordinate 27,714 of DMRR01000100.1, forward strand.
AACTTTGTGTATGCTCTACTCCAAATCAGGATAATCCGCTTATGGATATTGCTGAAACAAAATGTACACCTGTACTTGGCATGGATGTGTGGGAGCATGCCTATTATTTAAAGTATCAGAACAAACGCCCGGATTATGTTGCGGCATTCTGGAATGTGATTAACTGGGAAGAAGTTAATCGCCGTTTTGCAGAAGCACTTAAATAGATAATCGTAAATCGGTTTTCGTTTTTTTTAAATAAAGATTTTTAAAGAAGCAGTCATGAAAATGATTGCTTCTTTTTTTAAAATCTTTCAATTGATCCTAGTCCAAATAAGGCGAAATCATATTTGACCGGATCGTTTGCATCAAATTTTTTTAATGTATCAGTTAGCTCAACTGCAGTTAGCCAATCCACTTTTTTTCTATTTATGAGATTGAGTTTGCGGGCTACTCGCTCCACATGCAGGTCAACAGGAATGATTAATTGTGAAGGAGAAATTTTTTTCCAGATACCGAAATCAACACCACAATTATCCTGACGAACCATCCAGCGCAGGAACATGTTTAAGCGCTTACAGGAACTTTTTCGGAGCGGAGTGGGCACATGTTTACGCGTGCGGGTTGGAAAATCAGGAAGAGAAAAAAAAATATTGTGAAACCGAATCAGCGCTCCACAGGTATTGGTTTCAGTCTTATCCGGAAGAAATAAATTTTCTAATGAAACATGATTTGAATAGTGATACCTGAGGAAATGAATGAAGTAAAGTGCATCGGTAGAATTGAAGGTGCGGTGTCTGAAATTATCAAACTGTTTCAATTCGTTTTCTTTATGATTAAGAATGAAATCATATGGCGAGTGATCAAACATTTTCATCAGTTCATTGCACTTATTGATTATTGTTTTTCGCTGACCCCATGCAAGTGTTGCTGCAAACAATCCTGCAATTTCAATGTCCTGCCTTTTTTTGAACTGATGCGGAATTGAAACCGGGTCATTGAAAATAAATGAAGGCGAGTTGAACTGACTGACCTTTTTATCGAGAAAAATTTTCAGAGAATTAAAATCACTTGTCACTATTCAAAAATGAGAAGACGAATTAAGAAGTTTTTATCTTCATGCAGCAAGATCAAGAATAAATTCGTCGCCGATGAATCGCATCAATGACCTGCTGCTTTCTGTTTCAATAATTTTTCTTTTACTTATTTTCTTTTGCATTGGAGTTACGGATTTATTCTTTGCGTTAAACCTCCCTCACTTTCAATTCATTTTTCCAATCGCTGCAGTTATGTGCATTGGGTTATCCTGGAGTTTATGCAAAAAGTACCTGATGATTCACAACAGCATTTTTTTGATTTCAGTTTTTGTATCAGTTGTTATCTTTTTAATTTTTGAAATCATCGCGCTAAGTTTTTATGACATCTCATGGGATGGACAGGCATATCATCTGGAAGCAATTCTGAAGATGAAGGAAGGGTGGAATTCAATATGGATGAAACTCGATAACTCATTGAAGGCCGACAATATTTTTATTAATCATTATCCGAGAGGAGACTGGTATGTTTCATTTTCACTATATGCACTCACCGGAAAAATAGAAGGAGTTAAAGTTTTCAATTTTCTTTGGTTTATCATCTGTTGGTTTTTATGCTGTTCATTATTGAACAGATTCATAAAGTTAAGTTTTCTCCTGTCGGTTTTTGTTTCACTGCTCGCTGCAGCAAATCCGGTAACCTTGGTGCAATTGCTTAGCAATTATGTTGACGGGCAACTTGCCATGACACTCACCCTGACAATAACCTTGTGTGCTTTCCTGTATTATACCGGAAATTTTTTATTCGCCTTATTACTTTTTTTTACTACAACCATTGCTGTCAACCTCAAATTCACGGCTCCATTTTATGTCCTCTTACTGGCAGCCGGATGCGTTACTGTTTTTGTATTTATAAAAAATTTTGTTGCAGTTAAAAAAATTTGTTTGGCAATTGTTGCAGGATTTTTATTTGGAATTTTTGTAATAGGATATTCACCCTATGTTTCCAACACAATAGAATTTGGGAATCCGGTTTACCCGATTGCTGACAAGTCGCAGGAAAAAATTAACAGCAGTATTGCGAATGCACTGGCTCCTGTTTCATTTTCAAAAATGAATCGTGTACAAAAATTAGTGGCCTCGAATTTTTCAAAGGGCGTTTATAGCCGCAGTCCTAAGAATAATCAGCTGAAAATTCCAGGGACTTTTTCGGAAGATGAAATCATGAATTATGTTCGGCCTGATGCTGAGGTGGCAGGAATGGGCCCGTTTTTTTCGCTGGCGTTACTGTTAAGCGTAATTGCATTAGGTTATATTTTCATTGCAGATCGTAAAATATTTTTTGTTCTTTCCATTGGAATTTCCTTCATCCTTATTTCAGTTTTTATCACTCCGGTTGGTTGGCTGCCGCGATATGCACCTCAATTTTATCTCATATCAGTTTTTGTTTTAATAGCTGCGTTTTCCATCCGAAAAAGATTTTCAGTAATAATTGCAGGCGTTTGCTTTGTCGTACTTCTGATGAATAATTTTATGATAGCAAATTATTATTTCACGCGTCAGGCTAAATTTTCTTCGCAATTGAAAACAGAATTGAAAAATATTTCTGATAAGAAAAAAGCGGTTCGTGTTTTTTTTGGCCGCTTCAATTCAAACAGGCAACGATTCAATGAATCAGGAATTCGTTTCACCGAAGTGAAATCAATCCATGAACTTGATTCATCAAAAATTTATTATCTGCAAGGACTGAATGATCAGGTTGCGGTAGAGAATTAAATTTTATTTTCTCTCATAAATCCGACTGTCATGGTTATATCATCATGAAGAATTCTGTCTGAAACATTAAAGGAAACCTTTTTTCTGTAATCAGAAATCAGCGATTCGATTTTATTGCTGCTCTTCATCGGTCTTCTGAATTCAAGCGCTTGAGCTGCATTAAGAAATTCGATTGCCAAAATGTTTTCAAGATTATTCAATACTCTCAAACATTTTGTTGCAGCATTGGCGCCCATACTTACATGATCTTCTTGCCCATTACTACTCACAATGCTGTCGACAGATGATGGAGTGCAGAGTTGTTTATTCTGGCTAACAAGCGAGGCTGCGGTGTATTGTGGAATCATCATTCCTGAATTCAATCCGGGATTAGAAACAAGAAAGGCAGGCAGGCCTCTTTGTCCGCTTATAAGCTGATAGGTTCTGCGTTCAGAAATGCTTCCTAATTCTGAGAGTGCGATTGCAAGAAAATCTAGCGTTAAAGCCAGAGGTTGCCCGTGAAAATTTCCGCCACTGATAATCAGATCTTCATCAGGAAAAATATTCGGATTATCTGTAACAGAATTTATTTCGGTAGTGAAGACATTCACTGCATATTCAATCGCATCTTTCGAAGCGCCGTGTACCTGTGGTATACAACGGAAAGAATACGGATCTTGTACTTGTTCTTTTTTGTGGGAAGAAATTTCACTGCCACTTAATATTTCCAGAATACTTTTTGCTGTTTGTGTTTGTCCCTTTTGCGGGCGCACTTTGTGAATTAAAGAATGAAATGGTTCCAGCCGGGAATCAAATGCATCGATAGAAATGCAGCTAATCATATCTGCCCAGGCTGATAACTGTTTAGCGCGAATCAGGATATATGATCCATAAGCACTCATAAATTGAGTTCCGTTCAGCAGAGCTAACCCTTCTTTCGATTTTAATTTTAATGCATTCCATTTGAAATGAGGAAGTAATTCAGCAGAAGAAAATTTTCTTCCTTCATAATTGACAGATCCGAAACCAAGCAAGGGCAAACACAAATGTGCGAGCGGAGCCAAATCTCCTGATGCACCAAGTGATCCCTGATCATAAACAACAGGATTTATTCCCAGGTTATAAAAATCTATCAGACGCCAAACAGTAGTAATATCAGTTCCGGAATTTCCATAAGAGAGGGATTGAATCTTAAGCAAAAGCATGAGCCGAACAATTTCATAAGGCACCTCATCGCCTAATCCGCAAGCGTGTGACTTAACTAAGTTTTCCTGCAATTGTTCTGCCTGGTCGCGTGATATTTTTACATTACATAAAGAACCAAATCCAGTATTAATACCATAGAAAAGTTCTTCGCTTTGATCAGTTTTTTTATCCAGATAATTTCTGCAAGCAATAATTTTTTCTCTTGATTCATCTGAAAGCTGAAGTGTAGAATTGTTGTATAAAATTTCTTCAAGCTTTTCCAGAGACAGATGCTCGGAACTGATAAAATGTGTAGAAGGCATTCAGGTTTTGATCAAATGTGATTTTGGCAAAGATGAAAATTCATTGAAGCTTTTTATATCCCGGTTATTAAAATAAAAAAAGGTTGGCGAGCGCCAACCTTTAATTTTTTTTGCGAGAGGCTGAATCAATTTTCAGAGAGAACGCCCACTGTATTTTCTTCGGGCTGCTCGATGTCCTTAAGTTTTGGTAAATCTTTTACAGAATTAATTCCGAAATAATTCATAAAGAAATTGCTGACATTATAGAGAATCGGTTTGCCAACATGTTCGCTTCTTCCTTTTATAACAATTAAATCTTTCTCTAACAATTTCTGAATTGAATAATCACAGTTCACACCGCGGATAGACTCAATTTCAGGTTTAGAAATAGGTTGTTTATATGCAATGATCGAAAGAACCTCAAGCTGACTGGTGCTAAGCCGTTTGTTCAATTTGCTCTTTAGCATTTCAGAAATCGTGGCAGTGAATTCGTTCTTGCTCAAGAATTGGTATCCCTCAGCAATTTGAACAACCTGAAAAGCATACTCATCAGAAGAATATTTTCTCACTAAATCATTCAAATGACCTTCTATTTCAAATTTGCTGATTTCTACTCCGGCAATCTTAGAAACAGTAGCTTGTATTTCGTTAATAGTTAAAGGCTGGTCAGTAGCAAAAACCAGAGCTTCAATATGTGATTTTAATTGTTCCATTAGTAATTCTTATTGATAACAAAACTGAGCAATAGCAACGAATAGAGCATATGATCTAAAAATTAGTTTTTAACATTTTAAATTTTAGAAAACGCTTAAACCCGATTTGATTTTATGAATTCATCACATATCCATTCAATTGTTTTGCTGAAATCGGTGTATTTAAAATTCAGGCGACTCGCTACTGCTGAACCGTCATATAAAAAATGATTGCTGGCCACCCTTGCTGATTCAACTGATACTACCGGAGTCTTTCCGAAAAGCCTGAGTAAAGAAAGTACTCTTGCACCAACATTGGCAACTGCCGGAGAAACCTTAATTGATGGTCTGGGTTTATTCAAACGGTCTGCTACATCGGAGAAAAAATCCTTGTAGGTTTTGTTCGTTCCGCAGATCACAAACCGCTCATTCACTATTTCACTTTTCAATAGTTGGATAGCAATTTCAGCTACATCGCGTGCATCAGTCATTCCATTAGTTCCGGTAGGGTATCCTTTCAAACCATTCTCAACATTCGTAAACAACCTGCAAGTATTTTCATTCCAGTCTCCTGTTCCGAAAATCATAGTTGGACAAATCACAACCGCGTTCAATCCTTCAGCAACTCCGCGCCAGATTTCCATTTCAGATTTGTACTTGCTTAAAGCATAGCGTGTATTCAGTTTACTGTCTTCCCATTTATGTTTTTCAGAAATCAGTTCGCCACTTTTATTTCTTCCAAGTGAGGCAACTGAACTTATATGTAATAATTTTTTCACGCCGGAACTCAAGCATTCATTTACAACATTTGCTGTTCCTTCAATATTCACCTTCATCATTTGTAATTCATCTTTTTTAAAAAAGGAAACAAGGGCAGCGCCATGAATCACAGTATCACAATCCTTCATTGCTTCTTCCAGGGAAAAAATATCCAGAACATCACCCTTCACCCAATCAATCCTGGAGTGTTCTGAATCTGTGAGGATTGAATTTTTTTTTACCCTGTAAATAGCCCGAATTTCAAGCCCTTCTTTCAACAATCGCTTAAGTATATGTTGTCCCAAAAACCCGGTACCGCCTGTTACTAAAACTTTTTGCATGGAAGCGAATGTAGTTTTCACCTTTTAGTCAATAGATATTTTGTGAAATCGTGATTTTAGAAATAATTTCAAAGAGTTGAAAGAGAGTTAATCCCACTTTTATTTCTCATCTATATGATTACTTTTGTTCCCCTTTTTGAAAACCTGAAGCAGTGAATCCGTTCCGTGAGTTTGATATAGCGTTTGTAGGTCTAAAACCCGGAATTCACCATTTCAGTTTTGAAATAGATAATAAATTTTTTCAGCTCTTTGACCAATCGCCGGTAAGCAACGCAAAAATTAATGTGAAACTCGAGTTTGATAAAAAGGTAAACTTTTTTCTACTCAACTTTCAGATATCAGGAACAGTTCACTTACAATGTGACCGCTGTGCTGATGAAATTGATTTTCCAATTGATGCCGATTATCCTCTAGTTATTAAATTCGATGAACACCGGGAAGAAGATAATGACGACAGCAACGCTGATGTGATGTATATCAGCCGTTCTGAAACTTTGCTCAATGTTTCGCAACTTATTTACGAGTTCGTTGTGTTGAGCATACCAATGGGACGAATTACCTGCGAACATGTTCCTTCAAAAGGAAAATGCAATGAAGAAGCAATTAAAGTATTAACCACTCTCAACCGCGAGCCGGAACACAACCCCGATCCGCGATGGGATAAACTAAAAAAGATAAAAACTAAGTAAATATGCCAAACCCTAAACGACGCCATTCCCGCACACGCCGCGACAAACGACGCACACATGATAAAGCTACTGTACCTACAGTTTCGGTTGATCCAACAACTGGCGCTGCTCATTTGCGTCACCGAGCTCACTGGCACGAAGGCAAGCTCTATTACAAGGGCAATGTGGTTCTTGAAAAATCAACTGACGCCTAAGAAGATAATTAGCCATTCGCTTGACAAACACCATGCGACTCGGTATTGATGCCATGGGCGGCGATTACGCCCCTCTCGAATGCATTCGTGGAGCAAAACTTTTTTGCCAGGAAAATAATTCGGGCAAGTATGAATTGGTTTTGTTCGGAGATGTAGAGAAGATGCGCCCCATGCTCGAAGCAGAGGGTGAAGCAGATTCCTGTATTTCACTTGTTCATACAACCGAAGTAATCGAGATGGGTGAGTCTCCAACCCGGGCATTAGTTGCAAAGCCCAACAGCAGTATGGCAATTGGTTTCCAGTATTTAAAGGAAGGAAAGATTGATGCATTTGCAAGCGCCGGAAATACCGGAGCAATGTTGGTTGGAGCAATGTATTCTGTGAAAACAATTCCCGGAGTATTGCGCCCGGCTTTGTCGACTTTAGTTCCGCATGAGAATGGCAAAACAGGTTTGTTGCTAGATGTAGGAGCAAATGCTGATGCGAAACCTGAGATGCTCAATCAGTTTGCATTAATGGGCGCTCTGTATTTAAAGCATGTTTATCATGTAGATAACCCGCGGGTTGCCCTTATGAATATTGGAGAAGAAGAAGGAAAAGGAAATAAGCTGGCGCAAGAGACATATTCAGTTTTGAAAGATAATGACAAGATTAATTTCATTGGAAATGTAGAAGGCAGGGATTTGTTGCGCGATATGGCAGATGTAATGGTTACTGATGGTTTTACCGGAAACATTATTCTAAAACTTGCAGAATCGTTTTACGATTTGATTAAATCCAGAAAAATTCACGACCCATACTTTGATTCATTTAATTATGAAAACTACGGTGGCACTGCTATTCTGGGTGCTGATGCACCGGTGATTGTAGCTCACGGAATTTCGAATGCTGTGGCATTTAAGAATATGATTTCACTTTCGCGGGAAATTATTTCCAGCAACCTTGTTAATATTTTCAAGGAAGCATTTATCAATAATCAAATTCTCCAGGATTAATTTTTGTTTCTTAAATCAATAGCTGAGAAATTATTTTTTCAGTAAAGATTTTTATTTTTCGATTCGAAATAAATTCTTCCGTTTATGGATTTGAAAAACATTGTCAAAAAATATTCTAACGGCGAAGTAACTATCGTGTGGAAACCTTCTTTGTGTCAGCACTCCAGAAGATGTTTTACAGGTTTGCCTGAAGTTTTTGATCCACAAAATCGTCCTTGGGTGGACCCAACCGGAGCTTCTTCGGAGGATATAATCTCGCAAATAAAAATGTGTCCAAGTCATGCACTGAGTTATTACATGAATGCTGACCCACATGAGGAGGAAAAAGAAAAGAGCCCCGAATAATTCGGAGCTCTTCTAACATTTATCAATTACCAATTACTGTAATTACTGAAGCGGTACATATCCAACAGTTTTTACCACTTCTTGCCCTTCTGAAGAAAGAACATAATCAATAAAAGGTTTTACTGATTTTTCCTTTGTTACATTATAGTAGAAAAATAGTGGACGAATGATTGGATATGTTTTATTCATGGCAGTGGTCAATGAAGGTTTTACGAATGTTTTTCCGTCGAATGAAACGGCTACCACTTTCACATCACCTTCCTGATATGCCATTCCAACATAACCAATTGCTCCTTTTGTTTGACTTACGCTTTGAACAATTGCTCCGGTCGCAGGCATATTCAACATTGTGCTCGCGTAATTTTTATTCAGCAAAACTTTTTCTTTAAAAAAATCATATGTTCCTGAACTGGTTTCACGCCCGTATACCACAATTGGCATATCATCACCACCAACTTCTTTCCAATTCTTGATTTTGCCAGTATAAATTCCTTCAAGTTGAGCACGGGTTAGCTGGGTAACTTTATTTGCAGGATTTATAATAACTGAAAGAGCATCATATGCCATAATTACTTCCTTAACAGTTTTACCTGCGTCCTGAAGTTTCAGTTTCTCATCCATTTTCAATTTGCGCGAACTCATAGCCAGATCAGTAGAGCCATCCATTAGCGCGGAGATTCCAACACCACTACCTCCGCCTGTTACTACAATTGCGCTTGATGGATTCTTCTTTTTGTAAGATTCAGCTTCTTTTTGAACAAGCGGAAGGCAAGTGTCACTTCCCTTAATCTTCTGTGCATTTGCAATCTTCAGAGATATTGCAAGTAACAGAACAAATGATAAAATTTTCTTTGTCATTGATTAAAATTTTTGTTGGTATTAGGCAATCGTAATGCCTTAAATTTTTTTTCTATATTATTAAATTGTTATGTGCCAGAATCAGAATTTGTATTGCATACGGAAAGTCCAAATGTTATCACGGTGATCAGTTGTCCACCCTTTCAGATTTGTTGTTTCGTTGGTAACCATATCGCGATAGAGCGTGAATTTGACATTTGCATTCAGGTAAAGAATATATCCAAAGCCAAGCGTTGTGTAAGCAATATCTGCCTTGTTTAAATTGTTCGCTTTGTTGTTCGCATCTACAGCTCCAATCTCCATTCCTTCAGCATCAGTATTTGGATCATAGAAATCATATTTCACAACTACACCACTCTTTATTGGGTTAACATTTTGAACAAAATATAAATCATACCCCATCACATTTCGGTTGTAAGTGTTCGGAAATAAACCTGTTGTTGCATTTGCAGTAATTGTGCTGGGACTAGTTGAGTTACTGTTTCCCGGAACCGGCTGTTGACCTTGAATAAATTCTCCGCGTAGAGTTGTTACACCTATTGGTGATGAATAACTGAATTGTAAATCTGCTCCGATATATGAACGGGTAGCAATTGAATCACTTGCGAAAGATGTGCTATCCACGAGCCATGATTTCAATCCACTAGAATTGGTTCCCATGTTATAGGCATACTTTGTAAATTCACGAATACCGCCACTGTAATAAGAAAGGCCAACTCCGAATTTAATTTTCTCTTTCATGAGGCTTTTATTAACTCCCAGATGAGCAATCAGGTCTTTTTGATAATCGAAATCACTGGCAGTTCTTCCGGTTCCGTTGACCATTGCAACTTGAGCCGAAATGAAATTCCACTTGCTTGTGCTTGGCATTTGAAAACCAACCATTGCACCAAGGTCACGCTCACCCGGGAAAAGTGTCTGACTCCAACGCGCACGCTCAGGAGTTTCGCGCGTGCTGCTGCTGTATGGTACTTCCCATCCCCAGGGGCGATTAAATATTCCACACTGTAAATAGAATGCTTTCATCCATGGCTCGGTGTATTTTCCATAAGCATCAATTACTGCTACTCCTTTTTCTGAAGCATCAAATTGTAGTACCCAATTAATACCGGTATAATCATAAGTAAATTTTACCCGACTACGGCGAAGGGCGAAGCGCTTATTCATTCCCTGGGCAAAATCACCGCCTGCAAAAGAGGCAACTCCATTTGAATCTGCAACCTGGTATTGGGGCTGCAGATATCCTGTAATCTTAAGTCTTTTTAATGTTGATACATCAGATGAAATAATTCCGACACGATTCGTGAGTGTGTCAAGCGGCGTTTCCGTTTGGGCGTGCGCTACAGTGAACCCAAGAGAGAGGACACTGATGATTGCTAGTAATTTTAATCGCATAATGGATTTGTTGTTTTAGTGATGCAAAAATTCCTGTGCAGTGTTAACGCCAATTAAGTTTAATGTTAAGGCAGTGTTAAGAGTTAAAGATTTAATAATCTATGGAGAGATAAAAGGCGAATGAATTCATCATTGAATAATCTTCGCTTAAAATCATAGTAACACAACTTGATTTTTATTGCATCATAATAACAACCCGAAGATGGGATGTTGTTTTAGGTAAAGCCCTGCGTCGTGAGACTCGGGGCTTATTTATTTTATAATTGATTTTGACGATTTAGTTATTTTAAGAAATAAAAAAATATTTAGGCGATAATTTATTAGGTTATATCTAATAATTTACGAAGAAGAATTTTCAATTAATATTATGCACGAAATTTCTTTCAACAAAAACCCTCAAGTCCAAATGAAAAACATTTTTATTTCAATGGTGTTGTTGTGTTCCTCATTTGCATTGTTTGCACAGGACAACACTACCGGTGTAATCACCGCATCTGAATTTCATGTAACCCGGCCGCTTCGCGAAATATTTGCGGAGAACCCTGTAGATGAAAACAAAATTTACACTGAAAAAGAATCGCACGATCGCGAGAATCGAATTGGACCAAAATATCAGTTCACAGCAGCTGATGGTCCTCAATATGGTAATGACATCAATTCCATTCAGGCAAAAATGGGAGAAGTTCCATCAGGAAATGGAATGAAAGTGAATGTTCCAGGCCAAACTGCATCAGGGTTTCGGCCTTATGATCCATCCGGTGCGGTAGGCCCAAATCATTACATCCAGATTATAAATGCAACAACCTTTAAGGTATATGATAAAACAACAATGACTGTAATTCTTACAGGAACTCTTGGAAATCTTTGGACACCTGCAGTTGGAAATAATGGTGACCCGATTGTAATGTATGATAAAGCAGCTGACCGCTGGTTCATGGCTCAATTTGGAACAAGCAGCGATAAAAAAATTTATATAGCAATTTCTACCACCAATGACCCAACAGGTTCTTATTACACATATACTTATGTGTCACCACTTTTTCCTGACTACCTGAAATTTGGTGTGTGGAGCAATGGTTATTACATGACTTCGAATCAAAGCACACAAAAAGTTTTTTGTTTTGAAAGAGATGCAATGATTGCCGGAACTCCGGGAGCTCGTTCTCTTTATGTTAATTATTCACCTCCAAAAGCAGGATTTTTTGTTCCACTTCCTGGTGATGCCGCAGATGGTTCATTACCGCCCGCCGGAGCACCTTGCCCAATATTTTCTTACTCTGATAATGGATGGGGAGCTGGTTATGTAGATGCAATGAACATCTATAATATGAATGTGACCTGGGGTGCAACACCAACTGGTTCGATTACACTCGCATCAAACATTGGCTTGTCTGCTTTTGATGCATCTTATGATGCTCAATGGAATGATTGTCCTCAACCTGGCACTACACAAAAATTAGATGGAATTGGCGGTGTGTGTATGTATCGCGCACAGTGGAAATCCTGGAGCGGCTACAATACCATTCTTCTGAATTGGGGAGTGAAAATCAGCACCACACAAAGAAGTTTTAAATGGTGCGAGCTTCGTCAAAACCAGTCTACTGGAGTGTGGAGTTTATACCAGGAAGGAACATATGTTCCGGATGCTGACACCCGCTGGATGGGAACTATGGCAATGGATAACAATGGCTCAATTGGAATCAGTTATATGAAATCAAACGCTTCAAGCACTTATCCAGGACTTTATTATACCGGAAGAAGAAGTTGCGATCCACTTGGTACTTTACCTGTAACAGAGACTTTAGTAATTGCAGGAACAGGGTCACAAACCGGTATCAATCGCGATGGAGATTACTCACAAACTACTCTCGATCCGGATGGTGTTACTTTCTGGAGTACCAGTGAATATATGGGTGGAGCTACTGGTTCAAGTGCAGCACGCACAAGAATTTTTTCTTACACCATTCCGGGTTGTTCACTTGTTGCCGGAGTTTCAATTGCTCAAACTGCTGGAACAAACCCGACATGCAGCGGATCTTCCGTAACATTCACTGCTACACCAGTGAACGGGGGAACCACTCCTTCTTATCAGTGGCAAGTGGATGGCGTGAATGCCGGAACAAATTCTCCAACTTTCACTACTAATTCATTAACAAACGGACAAGTGATAACTTGTATCATGACTTCAAATCTTGGTGGCGTGACAGGAAACCCTGCTACATCTAATTCAATAGTGATGACCATTAACACAGCTGTGACACCAGCAGTTTCTATTGCCCTTACTGCAGGAAGCAATCCATCCTGTGCCGGTGATGCAAAAACATTTACTGCAACTCCAACTAACGGTGGCGCTACTCCTTCTTATGACTGGCGCATTGATGGCATCAGTACCGGAACAACTGCTGCAAACTACTCAAACAGCGGACTTACAAATGGTCAAACTGTTAATTGCATTATGGCGTCAAGCCTAAGCTGTGCAAGCCCCGTTACAGCATCAAGTAATAACATTGTAATCAGCATTACATCATCAGTTACACCTTCAGTTTCTATTGCAATAACTTCCGGAACTAACCCAACTCCTTCGGGTGCCTCAGTAACTTTTACCGCTACACCAACTAACGGAGGAAGCTCACCATCCTATCAATGGAAAATAGGAACCACAAATGTTGGAACTAACTCGCCAACCTATACTACAACTGCTTTAGTAAATGGTGATGTGGTTAGTTGTGTGATGACATCAAATGCTCCATGTGCAAGCCCGCTTACTGCAACAAGTAATTCAATTACCATGACAGTAACCGGTGCTATTACTTACTGCACTGCATCTTCAACAAATACCTCACATCAATACATTAAGAAGGTAGTGATGGGTTCAATCAGCAATTCTTCAGGAGCTACAACATACTCAAACTTTACTTCTCTTTCAACTAATGTGACAGTTGGAACCGGAACAAGCATTACAGTTACAAGAGGCAGAACTTACTCAACTAACATTGTAGTTATTTTCTGCGATTGGAATAACAACGGATCCTTTACCGATGCAGGTGAAACAGTTTATACATCAGCTGTTGGTTCAGGACCATTTACTACAAGCATTGTTCCACCGGCTTCAGCCATTACAGGAACTGTGAGAATGAGAATTCGTTTGACTGATTCAAATACAGGTGTAAATATTACACCATGTGGTACTTCTACATATGGCGAAGTTGAAGATTACTCCCTCAACATTGGTGCGCACGGTTTAAGTATCACTCCGCAGGACGATGCACAACAATCCAGCTCTTCAATTCCTCCAACAATTATGCTTTCTGTTTATCCAAATCCAAATACCGGAGCATTTACAGTGAAGGGCGAAAAGGCAGGTGAGTATTACATTATGGATGAATCAGGTCACCTCATGAGTTCTTTCAAACTTACTGAAGCAAATAATTTCACGCAGGTAATTAACTCCCTCGGAAATGGAATCTTCATTATTGTTGGTCAGAATAAATATGGCATAACCAAGCAAAAGGTTATTGTAGCTAAATAATTTTTTCTAAAATCATTAGGCAAGGGGCTGCTAACAAAAGCAGCCCCTTTATTTTTTCCCTGACTTAAAATTATTTTGGTGCT
>DMRR01000170.1 GCA_003455275.1 Bacteroidota bacterium
AATGTCAATGGATGGGAAACCTCCTATACTCTTGTTGATGGAAGCGGAAACACATTGATAAGCCGTAATGGATTGAGCGCAAATACTTATTACAGAGATACGGTAAGTGTAGATGACGGAATGTGTTACACTTTTCATATTAATGATTCAGGTGAAGATGGCTTATCGTTCTGGGCTAATCCCGGACAAGGCAGCGGGATAATCAGGTTAAGAAAAGCAGATGCTCTATCTACCTTCAAAGTTTTCGGAACTGATTTTGGGGCAGAACTCACATACCAGTTTACAGTTGGATGGACTTTAGATGCTCCAACCATTCCTTCAAATAATCCAGAGATACATATTCTTCCGAATCCTTCTTCTGATTTTATTTCGGTGATGTTCGAAACAAATGAAAAAGCAACTTATTCTGTAATTGATTTATCAGGAAAAATATTGATGACTAAATCGAGTGATGAACCGGAAACTATTTTTGATATTCATGAACTTGCATCAGGTTTATATTTTATAAAGGTCAAGAGCGGAAATAAAGAATACACCGAAAAATTCTTAAAGGTTGATTAATGGAATTTCATCAGTATTAAAAAAAAAGCGCTCCGAAAAATTTCGGGGCGCTTTTTTTTATGAAGAAAAAAATTACTTGGCTGTGCTCATCAGGTAGTGAATTCCAATCGAAAATCCGCCATTAGCAAGATTAGATGCTTCGTAAGTGTTTGTATTATGCGAAGGCCAGCGCCAGGTAGTACCTCCAAACGCCTGAGCACCTGTTCCGCTTTCAGCGTTTATATCACTGAAGCCGTACAGGAAAGACATACCTGCATTGATGTATAAGAACTCGGTAATTGAAATATTTGCGCCTAATCCGAAATTCAATCCTGTATTGCTTTTCTCGAATCGCTCTTTTGCTTCAATCGTGGCAGAGTTTCCTGCGCCGTAATAGTTTCCATTCAAAGATGCACTTCCAAGGAAACTGAACTGAGGGCCAGCAGCAGCATAAAATTTCACAGTGCTTTTTCCACCCACAAATACAAACTGAAATGGAACTCCGGTATAATGCATTTTTATTTCGCGATGCAGATCAGCTCCATGCGATTCATCATATTTCTGTCCGGATTTAAACGAAGTGAAACCGGTTTGCAAACCCAGATGATCGGTGAAATTATAGCCCACATCAAATCGCAAGGCGCTACCCATATCAAGCGCGTAATCATATTCATCCAATCCGTATGAATTCTGATTGATAATCCAAACTGTATTGTAATTCATTCCTAAGCCGGCATGAAATCCTTTTTGTGCGAATGAGAATTTAGTTGAAATTACAATCATCAGTATTAAGATAAAAAGTAGCTTCTTCATAAACTGAAAAATTTTTTTTTGATTAAGCAACAAATGTAATTGAATTGAGAAAAGTGTAAATAACCGGAAATAAGAAAGGCAGCCTTCCAGCTGCCTTTCAAAGAATAATTTATCTAAAAGATTATTTGCTTACAACAAACTTTCCGAAAGTTTTACCATTTGATGTTTCAATTGAATACATATAAACACCAGCAGAAAAATCCTTGATGTTCATTTTCACATCATGGCTTCCGTCGGTAAGGTTTCCAAGGGCATAATTCGCAACAATCTTTCCGGTTACATCATAAACATTCACACTAACATCATTAGTTGACGGCAATGTAAAACGGAGAAGCGCTAAATCTTTTGCAGGATTAGGAACTACGATTGAGGTAGCAACATCAGTGTTCTGATTATTGATTCCAACATTGTAATCAATTGTCACTTTAGCAGCAGTCCAGATATTTTGAATGAAATTCACGCCATCTGTTCCATCGTCGTATTGACCATTTTGATTGCAATCATAGTAAACATCTCCACCTGTAGATGTTGGAAGAACCGCTGCAACTGATGCATAGTTTGTCCATTGAGAATAGCTATTAGGATAGAATGTAGAACGGATTGCAGAATATGGAAGCGTGTTGCATGGACCAGCTTTAGCAAAACCTGCAGCGAAACCAAATGTGTCGAGTTTTGATCCGAAGAAACGAACCATTACACCAAAATGATCCTGAGTAGTATTGAAATTAGGAGCGAATTGCAAACCAACGAAATCTCCGTAATCATTATTAGTTGTTGCGCCTATTGAAGTGATAGCAGTATCTGAGTGAAGTATTGTGTAAGGAGTCGCAGGAAATCCGGCAGCATTCAGTTGAACAATATCCACGATGATAGTATCTGGCAAAGCGCTATTGTTTTCCCAGCCGCATGTTACAAATACTGAGTCAATGTTGATTGAATTCATGGCAGCACCGTAGTAATGAGTGTCAGTCATGTAATCAAAAATTGAATCGTAAGCAACAATGAAGTATGCCTGAAGAAATGAATCTCCCTGAGTTGCTTTGAAGTTTGAATTCATTGCCCAAAGCAGTGCCTGATACTGTGATGAATCCTGACCATAAATATTGTATTCAGCAGCATCATAATCAAGAACAAAAGTCACAGGGCTGCGAGAATGATTTTGAGTTGATGCAGGACGGTGAACTAATTTGTGGGAATGATTTGATACCGGTATCATTCCGCTTTGTGCAAACGAAAATGTTGCGAGCAGGAGAAGAGAGAAAAATGTAATTATCCTTTTCATTTTGGATTTTGGGTTTAAAAGTTTGGACGAATGTATGAAAAGAAATCATTTTACCAACTTCAATAGAGAATCGTTTGACAATTTCGTGACAATCATGATTTCTTCAATTCATAATTTCTTTCACACCAAGAAATCAGAAATGAAACTTTACGAAAAAGCAGATTAATCTGATCAGTGAATTACAGTAAACCTTCGAATTATTCTTTCATAATCTGATGCAACTGTAATAAGGTAAACTCCATTTGGGAGTGATGAAATATCCAGCATTTGATTATTAAATCCTTCGACAAAATCTTTCTCTTCATGATGAAAGACAGTTGCCCCGTTTATATCTGAAATAGTGAATTCAATTTTCGAATTTTGACTTAAACGAAATACTAAGTTCACAAAATTTGAGGACGGGTTTGGAAAAATCTCCATGTTCAGTTTTGAAATATCCTGATGAACAATCCCTGAAGAAAATTGATGATCAACCTGAGGAAAAATTGCAAGATCAACATCAATTGGCCACGAATCAAAAAGAGAATGCCAGGTTCCATTGTACCATTTCTCCCATGAATTTCCACTTGACTCAACACAGGTATCATTTGTACTTACAAGCACCAGTGTGTCACCA
>DMRR01000113.1 GCA_003455275.1 Bacteroidota bacterium
CGTTTCTTTCAGCAATCCATTTTGAACGAAGCGGCTCAATACCTTTTCGAACATCAATATTTTTTTTTGTGTCAGTGAAAGGTCCGCTCGTGTCATACACATTGATGCTGACTTTTTCCTTTTTCGTTACGCCATTCACCACAGTTTTCACATCGTCAGTTTCGATTTTGCGCATAGCAACATTGATGTCGTGCAGTTTTCCCTTCACATAAATTTTTTCAGAGCGGGGAAATGGTTTGGTAGAAATTAAATTCTCAATTGGAAGTTGTTGTGTTTTCATTCTCAATTTTTTTTTTGACTATCCTTCGATAAGCTCAGGATGACATTGCTGTATTAAAATCTTAATTCTTAATTCATAAATCTTAAATCCATTTATCCGCCTTGGGCAGCCCGAATCACCAGCACGCGGTCGTTTTCACTGAGTTGTTTTTTGCCCCACTCCTCTCCTGCTATCACTTCGGCATTCACGGCAACTGCAATTCCTCTTTTGTTTTCGAGTGAAAGTTGCTGAAGCAAATCGCGGAGTGAATTTCCGGTTTGGAGTTCGATGGGTTTGTCGTTAACAGTCAGTTTCATTTCCTCAATTTTTTTCTGACAGAATAAGTATGATTTCAGGAAACAGGAAAATGCAAAAGGCATCTCCAACTTTTCCCTACGCCGGCATTATCCGAATCAGGTTTCAGGGTATGTTCTCAGTCCTTTGTTTTTTCCGGACACCCCTAAAGCGATTTCAAATGTAAAAGAAGAAGAACACGAAGTGCATTCAATACAAAATATTTTATGCACTATTATCCTAAAAGGAATTCAAAAAATTTTCTTCATTCTCAATCGCAGCGAATTTCCAATCACCACCACATCGCTGAAAGCCATGCTGAGCGCAGAAAGCGTCGGACTGAGGAAACCGGCACCTGCAACAGGAATTGCAAGCGCATTATAAAAGAAAGCCCAAAAAAGATTTTGCTTAATGGTAAGCAGTGTGTGCTTGCCCACATGGAAAGCCGCCGGAAGTGATTTCAAATTTCCGGAGAGCAAAATGATTTGCGCAGAATCCATTGCCATTTGGGTGGAGTTCGCGAGTGAGATGCCAAGGTTGGATTGCGTGAGTGCAGGTGCATCATTGATTCCGTCGCCCACCATTGCAGTTGGTTGTTGCTTCACACACTGACGAATGAAGTGAAGTTTCTCCGCAGGTTTTTGTTCGCTCATACATTCATCCATTTCAAGTTCATCAGCAATTTTTTTACAGCGCAGCTGACTGTCACCACTGAGTAAAATGGTTTTGATTCCCCGTGCGCGGAAAAACTGAATTGCTTCCGCTGCACCTTCACGAATTTCATCTTCCATTTGAATGAGTGCGAGCAGCGAATTATTCTTCGTAAGCGCGATGTTGAACAAATTATTTTCCTCTTCACTCTCGCTTCGATTCGAACCGATGAAATAGAAATTCCCTTCTTCATCTCTTCCTGAAACTCCTTCGCCTTTTAATTCCTGCACATCCAAAAATTTCATTGGAGGAAAATTTTTCATCTCATTCAAAAGAGAAATGGCAAGCGGGTGCGAAGAAAATTTTTCTAATCCGGTAATGGCTGATTTTATTTCTTCTTCCGTTCCGCTGAAGATTTCAAGCTTCCCGATTTTGAATTTGCCGGTTGTCAGTGTTCCTGTTTTATCAAAAACAATCTGGCGAATAGATGAAATTGTTTCGAGTGTGTCGCTGCCCTTCAGCAGAATTCCTTTTCGTGCTGCTTTGCCAAGTCCCACCATTACAGCAGTTGGAGTGGCGAGTCCCATTGCGCACGGACACGCAATCACAAGTACCGCCACACTATTCATGAGCGATTGTGTGAGCGAGTGGTGAAGCAAAAAAATATTTATCAGCAATGCAAGAGCAGAAGCGCCCATCACAGCCGGAACAAACCAACCTGTTATTTGATCAGCAAGTTTTTGCATTCGCGGCTTTTGTGCCTGCGCTGCTTTCACCAATTCAATAATCTGACTGAGCGCAGAATGTTTTCCGGTGGCGGTTACTTTAAATTTTACAGCGCCGGAAATGAGTGTGGTTCCTCCGGTTACTGAATCGTTCAATTGCTTCATCACCGGCAAGCTCTCACCTGTAATCATAGATTCATCAGCTTCACCGCTGCCCCATGCAATAATTCCGTCCGCCGGAATTCGGTCGCCTGAATTCACAAGCAGGTAATTTCCTTTTCGAATGTCGTGCGCATGAATCTCACTGATGACTTCAAATTTTTCTTCACCAAAAAAACTAACCAGCCTGGCTGTTTGCACCTGCATTTTTAAAAGCGATGCAACAGATGCTCGCGTTTGTTTCACAGAGCGATGCTCAATTAAATTTCCAAGCAGCACGAGCGTGATGATGGATGAAGAGGTTTCGAAAAAAACATTCATCTCATCGTGAAGAAAAAATCCTTTCACTACAGAATAAAAAAATGCCGAACTGCTTCCGAGAAAAATCAGCACATCCATGTTTGGTGAGCCGCTGCGCAAAGAGTGATAAGCACTTCTTCCGAAATAAAAAACTCCGAGAACATAAACGGGAAGCGCAATTGCAAACTGAAACCAAAGTGAGTGCAGGAATTCAAAATGCACAATCATCATTGCCCAAAACGGAATGGTGAGCGCGAGCGAGAAGAAAAATTTTGATTCGATACTTCCGGGAAAACCAGTTCCGCCACCATGATCGTGTTCATCTTCGCTGTGAACATGATAGCCGAGGTCTTCAATGCCTTCCTTAATCTCCGTCAGCATTTTTTCTCCGCCATGAAACCGAACTTCACCGGAAGAGAAATCAACAAACACATCACTCATTCCTTTCTTCTGCAAGTAACGAGTCACGGTGCTTGCACAAGTTGCGCAAGTCATTCCATCAACTTTCAGTTCGGTCATTTCAGTTTCCAACTGAGCAAAACTAATTATCAGGAAGCTTATGCTTATTCCAATTCCTTTTACTTTTAACACACCAAAAAAAATTGAAATGAATAACACGAGGAGAGATTTTATAAAAACGACAGCACTGGCTGCCGGAGCTATTTCACTAGGAATAAATAGCAATGCAAAACCTGCAAACTTTAATGAATATCCCTATACACTGCCGCAACTACCATACGCTTATAATGCGCTGGAGCCGCACATAGACGAGAAAACAATGATGATTCATCATGATAAACATCATCAGGCTTATGTTGACAAACTAAACGCAGGTCTTGAAAAATTTCCGGACTACCAGCAGAAAGGATTACAAAATTTATTTTCTCAAATCATCATGTTGCCTGCCGATTTAAAGATGGTAATCCGAAATCATGGAGGCGGACATTGGAACCATTCTTTTTTTTGGAACCAACTCTCTCCTACTACTTCTCAGCCATCAGAAAAATTGGCTTCCGCTATAAATTCAACATTCGGAAGTATTGATAAGTTGAAAGAAGAAATGAACAAAACCGCAATGACTATTTTCGGAAGCGGCTGGGTGTGGCTGATTGAAACTGCAATGAAGGAGCTTAAGATTGTAACAACACCGAATCAATATAATCCATTGATGGGCGACGCTGCTGATAAGGGTGCTCCGTTAATTGCAATTGATGTATGGGAACATGCCTATTACCTGAAATATCAGAACAAGCGCGCAGATTACCTGGAAGCAATATGGAATGTAATTAATTGGAACAAGGTTTCAGATTCACATTTCTAATCTTTATAAATATAAAATTGAAAAGCCACTCTGAAATTTCAGAATGGCTTTTCTTTTTATAAAACAACTAAAAGACTATTTCACAAATTTTTCAGTCAGGAAATTATTACCGTATTTAACTGTAATGAAGTATGAACCTGATTGCAATTGAGAAGTATTAAAATTGAATTGATTTTCACCTGCATTAACTTTTGATTGGTAAGAAGAAACTGTTTCGCCTAAAACATTTACCAATTTAATTTCACAATCTGCCGATGCGACAGACATTATCTTAAGCGAAAGATTATTTGCAACTGGATTTGGATAAACCATCAATGAATTTTCGGGTTTTGGATTTTTGATACCTAAAGTTCCTGCCTGAATAACCTGGATATAAAAATTCTGTGCCTCAGCTCTGTAAACAACATTTCCTGTACTATCGAAACCAATGCCATGACAGTATGAACAAAGCGAAATAATGTTTCCGAAAAAATCAGTGCTGAGAAGGTTTACGCAAACATTGTATACTGCATTAGCTGAATATGTGTGCGATACAAATAAACCAGAATCAGAAGAGCCATCGCCCCAGTTCCAAAGCACACCATAACCTGAAGTTGAGTTCGAATCAATCTGGAGGTAGAAAGTATTGGTGCCTGCATCATAAGTTGTGGTGTAAGATACATAGCAAGGCATAGTGTCGCAGTAGCTGGTATTCCAAACTGCAGTGTTGCCATTTGCATAAAGGGCTGTATCGATTGCGGCGCCGGTACATGAATAGAAATACAAGTAGCAGTGAGTACTCCCAACAATGGTTTGCTGGAAATCTCCGTTTGACGCCGTTTGAAAACTGAAGTACTGAGCAGAAGATGAATCTTCGAAATAAATTGTAACAGGACCCAGTGCATCAGAAATGTGGCCGCTTAATGTGTAGCCGGATTGTGCTTTTGACTGGCTGATCACCAGCGTGAAAAAGGAAAGAAGAGTAAAGAGTTTCTGTTTCATGTTTTAGTTAAGTTTTAGTGATTGAATTGTTTTCTTAACCACTAACACGAAAGTAGGTTTGAGAATGGTTGGGTGGATGAAAAAAAACTTAACTTCTCTAATTGAAAATAAATTTTTCAGAACCTCATCACGGAGTAATTTCAAACCGAACGAACATGTTTGAACGGAAAGTTATCTTTTGAAATTCAACATCTGTCTTATACGAATAATCTCTTGCACCCCTCATATAAATCCCCTGCTGATTTGAAATTGTTTGATCTCCACCATACATGTAACCAGTCGAGTATCCGTAATAAGGATCTTCCCGCACAATCAAAGTCTTTCCAGCCCATTTGTCAAGTGGCTTCAGCATGTAGTTGGCTTGCGGTTTTGCTTTATCTATTGCTTCTACTCTCACTACTTCTTCGATGCTGTCGCGCTTTGAGTAATCGGTTTTCCAGATATCAGCATCATAAATTTTCAAGTCATAAACAATCTGAAAAACTGTTTGAGTTTCTTCTGCTGTAGAAACTTTAAGAGAGTATTCCTTACTCTGCATCACATCTTTTCCGTGCCAGCGAATCTTTACATAACCACTTGCGAGGTCGTGCGTCGAAAGATTCTTCACATCAATTTTATTTTCTTTCAGTGCATCAACTAATTCATGTTCTAAAGAATCAATACTGATTTTGGTTTTGCCATCCATTCTTTCATGTAGAGTAATGCTGATGAAAATCTCATCAGGCACTACTTCTCTTTCTGCTGAAGTAGAAACATCAATTTATGGAACCTTATTGATATCGAATTCTCCGGTAGTTTGTGCCTCGGTATTAGGTGCAATCATCAAAAAAGTGAAGGTAAAAAAGAAAATAGCTTCTGCGATTTTTATGATTCTTTTCATTTGGTGTAAATTTTTTTTAAAGTGATAAGATCTGAAACGAAAATAAAAGATGAAATTGTCGAAGCCATAAAAATGTTTATAATAAAATATTTCAGAATTTCTGAAACCTAAAATCAATTGTGATGTAAAGAAGGCAAAACACAGCTCAACCAGAAAACTTGAAAAGAGTTTTACCGCCTTCCGAAACGCTCATTTAGGGTTTGGTGTTTTACCTTAACAGAGAACTTGAAGGCGGTTTTTTTATTTTTTGTCTTTACTGTTATTCTTCGAACATATTCACCAATGAACGAATGA
>DMRR01000060.1 GCA_003455275.1 Bacteroidota bacterium
GTTCATTGGTTCATTGGTAAATACAATTTGCTTATGGCTAAATCAAAAAAATATTTTTTATGAAATACACTTTAGAAAATCTGGATGTTTACAATCTCGCAGAAACATTTTCAGATAAAATCTGGAACGAAGTTGTTAATTGGAAATATTTTGAAAAGGATACTGTAGGAAAACAATGGGTGCGCTCAACGGATTCTATTTCGGCAAACATTGCTGAAGGATATGGAAGATTTACATTCAAGGAAGATAAGCGATTTCTACATATAAGCAGGGGGTCACTATTAGAATCTAAATCGTGGTTGAATAAGGCAGCAAGAAGAAATTTGATTTCAAAGGAAATATTTGATTCACTTTTCTTAGAGATTGAAATATTGCATCAAAAACTAAATGCCTATATCAATTTTGTCGAAAGAGCAAATAGCAAAACGACTGAACTTGCAGCTTCCAATAAACCAATAAACTAATGAACTAATGAACAAGTTTTCTACTGATAAAGCACCGAAGCCTGTTGGATTATATCCTCATGCGCGTCGTGTTGGAAATTTACTTTTTCTTTCCGGCATCGGCTCGCGCGAAGCAGGTACGAACAATATTCCCGGAAATGAATATGATGCTTCAGGAAAATTGACGAAGTATGATATTGCTGCGCAGTGTCATTCTGTTTTCAAAAATGTGAGAACAGTTTTGGAAGAAAGCGGAAGCAGTTGGGATAAGTTGATTGATGTCACCGTTTTTCTCACCAACATGAAAGATGATTTTGAAACTTACAATAAAATTTACGCTGAATATTTTAAAGACAACCAACCCTGCCGCACCACAGTGGAAATAAAATCGCTGCCCACACCAATTGCGATTGAGTTGAAGTGTATTGCAATCATTTGAATTCTCTTGCTGAATGATTGATAAAAAAAAGAAAGCTCCTTTGCTTTATGCGGAAGCTTTAGTAAAAGCGCGGCGCTGGTGCGCTTTGCAGGAACGCAGTCACAGTGAATTAAAAGAAAAACTTTTTTCGTGGGAAGTGAAGTACAAAGACATTCAGCAAATAATTTCCGATTTAATTGAAGAAGGTTTTTTGAGTGAAGAAAGATTCGCAAAATCTTTTGCCGGAGGAAAATTTCGTATCAAGCACTGGGGAAAAAACAAAATCACTCAGCAACTGCAGCGAAAAGGAGTTTCAGAAAAAAATATTGAAACCGGATTGAAAGAAATTGACAACAATGATTACCGTAAAACGATAAAGAAACTGATACAAAAAAAACTTCCGTCACTGAAATCATTTTCAGACTTTAACAAAAAAGGTAAGCTGTCGCAATATTTAGCACTGAAGGGATTTGAAATTGACTTGGTGTGGGATGTCATCCGCGAAGAATTGGGTGAATGAAATATGCGCACCCGGATTTAATCCGATTGATTTCCTAATTATGTTCGCAACAATATGGCAAGCGTAATAAAAGCAGCAATGATTGGTGGTGGCAGTTGGGCTACTGCCCTTACAAAAGTTTTGACAGATAATAAACATGCAGTTAACTGGTGGGTTCGAAACCCGGATTCAAGAAAAGCATTGAAGGAGCATGGGCACAATTCACGATACATCAGCTCGGTTCACTTCGAAAAAAATTCGATTCATGTTTCTGAAGATTTGATTGACACAATTCGTAAGAGCGAAATTATTTTTCTGGCTGTTCCTTCTGCCTTTATAAAAATAACATTAGCTGCAATTCACCCGCAAGATTTAAAACACAAACTGATAGTTTCTGCCGTAAAAGGAATGATTCCTCAGGAGAATTCGGTAATGGCTGATTACTTTCACAATCACTTCGCAGTTCAATACAGCAATTTGGCGGTAATTAGCGGACCATGTCATGCCGAAGAAGTTGCACTCGAAAAACTTTCTTATCTCACCATTGCATCTCAGGATTCAAATACTGCCAATTTGGTAGCGAACATGCTCCGTTGCCGCTACATGAAAACAAATACAAGCGATGACATTTATGGAACAGAATATTCGGCGGTGCTCAAAAATGTTTATGCAATTGCTTCAGGCATTTGCAACGGACTTGGATACGGCGATAATTTTCAGGCAGTGCTCATCAGCAATGCCATTGAAGAGATTGAACGGTTTGTGAAAGCAGTGCATCCGATTAGCCGCGACATAAAGGACTCCGCTTACCTTGGAGATTTGTTAGTGACTGCTTACTCCCAGTTCAGCCGCAACCGAACTTTCGGAAATATGATTGGGCGCGGCTACTCCGTGAAGAGCGCACAAATGGAAATGAACATGATTGCTGAAGGTTACTACGCGAGCGCCTGCATTAACGAAGTAAACAAAAAATACAAGGTGGACATGCCAATTGCTCAGGCAGTTTACAATATTCTTTATCAGAAATTTTCTCCCTTATTAGAAGTTCGGTTGTTGTCTGATAAATTGAAATAGAAGTATTCATCCCTCTCCTTAGGATAGGGGCACCAAAGTTGGTGAGGTGCTGGAAGTGAGATTGCTGAGTGATAAGTTGAAATAAATTTTCATTCCCACATATCCTTGTTCAATCTTCTTCTCTTCTCAGTTGAGGCGGAAATTATTTTTATTCCATGAGCAAAAAATCTGCGAAGCAGCCCGAGCCAAAAAAATCCGCACCGAAAAAAAATTTTAAGTTGGATAATGCGCCATGGTATCTGAAAAATTCAGGTGCATTTTTTCTTATTGCTCTGGTTTCGTTTCTTCTTTACTTCAATACACTCAGTTTCGAATATGCGCAAGATGATTCCATTGTGATCAACGATAACATGTTCACGCAGCAGGGCGCAAAAGGAATTAAAGACAT
>DMRR01000168.1 GCA_003455275.1 Bacteroidota bacterium
CACCCAAACCCTGACCGTCTTCGCGATTGGATTTCTACACCGAAAGCTAATGGATATGAAGCCCTGCACACCACCGTTATGGGGCAAACAGGAAAGTGGGTAGAAGTTCAGATTCGGACAAAACGGATGGATGAAATAGCTGAGAAAGGTTACGCAGCTCATTGGAAGTATAAAGAGAATAACAACGAAGCCGCCTCTGAATCCGCCGTTGACGACTGGCTGAAAAGTATTCGGGAATTATTGGATAACCCGGATACCAACACGCTTGACTTCATTGATGATTTTAAGCTTAATCTTTTTGCAGATGAAATTTATGTTTTCACTCCCAAAGGTGATCTAAAGGTGCTGCCGAAAAATTCCACTGTGCTCGACTTTGCATTCGAAATTCATTCAGATGTGGGTTACAGGTGCATTGGAGCTAAATTGAATCACAAGATTGTTACAATCAGTCAAACGCTTAACAATGGTGACCAGGTAGAAATTCTGACTTCGAAGAAAATGAAACCCTCAGAAGACTGGATGAATTATGTTGTCACTGCCAAAGCGAAATCGAAACTGAAAGATATTTTCCGCGAAGAGAGGCGGCGGATTATTTCAATTGGAAAAAAAGCTCTTGAAAGTATTTTCCAT
Source organism: Bacteroidota bacterium (assembly GCA_003455275.1). Lineage (GTDB taxonomy): Bacteria > Bacteroidota > Bacteroidia > Chitinophagales > UBA10324 > CAXBPY01. The sequence continues at coordinate 631 of DMRR01000168.1, forward strand.
GAACATGGAGTCAGCTTCAACAATCCGAATCTGAGTAAGATCCAGAATTTTTACAATTTGAATTCATTGAATGAGCTTTACTACAGTATCGGTGTTGGAAATTTTAACATCAGCGAAATTCAGAACTTCATTAAGAAAGGTGAAGTAATCGAAGTGCGGCGCAAAGACAAAAAATCAAGCGCGGATATTGAGCTTGCGATTAAAAATCAGCTGCAGCAAAATGCACATCTGTTTGTGTTTGGCGAGAATGCAGAAACAGTAGCATACAATCTTGCTCCGTGTTGCAAACCAATTCCGGGCGACGATGTCTTTGGTTTCGTGAATAAAAATGGCGATGTGGAAATACATCGTCCCAGTTGCCCGAAGGCGATTAATACCATTTCAAAATATGGTTACAAAATCATTCGCACCAAGTGGACCAAGCAGCATCAGATCACATTCCTCACTGGGTTAAAGATTACCGGAATTGACGATGTGGGCGTCATGTTCAAGATCACGAATGTGATTTCGGGCGAAGCAAAAATCAATATGCAATCAATCACGATTGACACTAAGGACGGTTTGTTCGAAGGCATCATAAAAATTTTCGTGCGTGATACTCAGCAGCTAGATGATCTGATGTTCCGGCTCAGCGATCTGGAAGGAATTCTTACCGTCACTAGATTTGAAGATGAATCAGCATCAGAAACCGCAACCGAAGAAATGAAATGAAGCAGCAAGAACTGATTGCACAGGTGACAGAATATTTCACCCGATATCTTGAAGAGCATCAACAGCGCAAAACAGATGAACGCTTTATTCTTCTCGAAGAAATTTACTCCCGAAATGATCACTTCGATGCTGAAAAATTATTTGAAGATATAAAACGAAAAAAGCACCGCATCAGCCGCGCTACAGTTTACAACACACTCGAGTTGCTGGTACAATGTCAGTTAGTGAAAAAACATCAGTTTGATCATACACAATCGCTTTTTGAAAAATCATTTGGTTACAGGCAGCATGATCATATCATCTGCAAGAATTGCAATAAGGTGGTGGAGTTTTGTGATCCGCGGATTCAGCAAATTACTTCGAAGATGGGCGAACTTCTTGATTTCACTATTGATAACCACACATTGATACTTTACGGATTATGTGGCGATTGCCTGCGCGATCAAACAAAAAAGAAAAGCTGAATGCACCATATCACCATCTATACTGACGGCTCTTCACGAGGCAATCCCGGCCCGGGTGGATATGGAGTTATTCTTATTTCAGGAAAACACAGCAAGGAGCTCTCGGCAGGATTTAGAAAAACCACGAACAACCGAATGGAATTAATGGCTGTGATTATTGCACTTGAATCATTAAAATATGATCATAGCGAAGTTGAAATTTATTCTGACTCAAAATATGTGGTGGAAGCCGTTGAGAAAAAATGGCTGATTGGTTGGGAGAAAAAACAATTTGCCAAAGTGAAAAACCCTGATCTGTGGAACCGGTTTCTGCACGCATACAGAAAACACAAAGTAAAATTTCACTGGGTGAAAGGTCACAACCAGCACCCACTCAATGAAAGATGCGATGAACTGGCAACCACTGCTGCAGATTTTGCAGCCACAGGAATTGATGAATGGTACGAAGCGAATTGAATTTTATTGAAAGTAGTTAAATGTTTTTCCATTGTAACAACAAATTCCTCGGGCCGTGCCAAACCAAATATTTACATTGTTGTCTTCTATCATTCCAAAAATTGCCGGGTTAATTTCAGGTTGAGTTTCTGCATATATTTCTGTTAGTGTTTTACCATTATATCTGAACATAGAAAAATTTTCTTTGGCTGGATAATTATTAAAGGCCATCAAAAAATCTCCTTTCTTGGTTTGACGCAGATACATTATGAAGTTCGGAACTACTAATTCTGTTAATGATTTTCCATCATATCGGCACAATCCTTTGCCACCAGCTTGCGGGTGACTGCTTCCAATCCAAATGTTGCGTGAATTATCTTCAAACAAAGACGCTACGCGAAAGAAAAGCATGCCCTCGTTATCATTGAATAGAGAAAAAGTTTTTCCATCGTACCGGCAAAGACATTTTGCACTTCCAATCCAAAGCACACCTGACTTATCGAAAAGAAGAGAGCTAATAACAATGTCGAAGAGTCCATTTTCAGTTGTAAATGATGAAAAAGTTTTTCCGTTAAAAACACCCAAACCATTTTCTGTTCCAAACCAAATATTTCCATTTTTATCCTCTGCAAAAGATGTGATGGTATTATCAGGCAACCCGTTCTTCATTGTAAAAAGCTGAAAAGATTTGCCATCGAATCTATAAACACCAC
>DMRR01000038.1 GCA_003455275.1 Bacteroidota bacterium
TACACTGACCAAAATGAATTCAGCGCGCTCGTACACTTGCTTGATGACAGCGACCAGGAAGTAGTTCAAATGGTAGTTCAGAAACTGATCTCTCTAGGGCCTGAAATAATTCCGCAACTGGAAGAAGAATGGGAAAAAGCGCTGGACCCGCATGTGAATCGCAGAATAGAAGAAGTGATTCAAATCATCCATTCAGATTCACTGACTGCTGATTTAAAATACTGGGCGAAAAATCACAACGATAATTTATTGCAAGGCGCCATTCTGGTAGCCCGGCATTTATACCCTGATTTGAATGTGCTAAAGATTCAAAACCAGGTAGAGAAGTTAAAAAAAGATATCTGGCTTGAGATGAATTACAACCTGACCCCACTGGAGCAGGTGAATGTATTTAATCATGTATTCTTTAGCCTGAATGGTTATCGCGGAGCCGAAGAAGAAATTCAAAACCCATCCTATTCTTATATCAATACATTGCTTGATTCAAAACGGGGTAACCCTGTTTCCCTCGGTATTCTATACCTAGTTCTTGCCAACCAACTTCAAATGCCGGTGTATGGCGTCAACCTTCCGCAGCATTTTATTCTTTCGTATCACAACCACCCGATTCAACCGGAGCAAACCGAACAGGAGATCAGAAGCGACATTGTTTTTTATATCAATCCTTTTAACAAGGGAATGATTTTTTCAAGAGAAGACATTACTCATTACCTGCACAAACTTGAAATGAAACCTGAAGCCCAATTTTTTGTTCCGTGCGATAATGTCACCGTAATCAAGACCCTTATTCAAACACTTATTGACGGATATGAAACGATTGGAGAAAAAGAAAAAATTATTGACCTGAATCGGTTGCTTAAAGCAATCAGCTAAAAATTATTTCGTAATAACCTTCTTCACCTTTTGGTAATCGAGGTAATAAATCAGCTTGAGGGCTAATGTGTTATCGGCCGGAAGCTGAAGGGTCTCTCTAAGATTGGTTGCATAATCATTTCCTACTGAAGCATCATCTTTTACAAGAGACTGTTTCCAAATCAGGTTTAAAAAACTACCGGGCGCAAACTGCCATTCATAAACTACATCAACATTCCATGCATTAAAATTCTCATCATGGCTGGTTGTATAAAGTGAAGTGGAAGCAACATTGCCATCATTCAGTAAATTATAATATTCAAGATACCGAACTTCAGACCAGTAATGACGCGCATGAACAACTAAATTCATTTGCGGAGAGAAAAGTATGGTTGTATAAAAATCATTTGAAATAGTTTTTGTATCGCGCCTGCCAATGATCACCTGGTCTGTTGAATCTATATAATCAGCAAAGCCCCAGTTGCTGTGATCAAAAGTGTAATTGATTGCCAGCCCCAGATTAAGCCAGTCGGTTGCCTGCCATGACGGTCCAATACCATAACCATAGAGTGGGTCTTTGGGTTGAGGTGATTCAGCCCAATCGAAACTGACTTCCATCATAAATGGTTTTCGGTAATCAGTTTTTATACTGAAGTTGGTGTAGACATATGGTGCATGAAGAAATTTTTTTCCTTCTACTCTTGACTCATAATAATCATAAAACCAAAATGGTTTTGAATTTCCGAAAAGAGAAAAAGTCCAGAATTTATCTGTCGTTAAATCGCCACCCAGGTTGATATTATAATCGTAAAATGCTCCATTGGAATAGCGCATGCTAACATCGTTGCCTTCAAAGAAACTCCAGTTTAAAATGTGTCCGTGTTGTGTATTATCTACCCACTGAATACCGGCAAAGTGCTCCATTATGTTTGTTTGAAAATTAATTCCCAAATCATTTGGATTGTAATAAGGTGTTATCCCGTTTTCAGACAAATCGAAACGAAATTTTCCGCTCACTTTCGAAAGTCCAATGTGATACACTCCGCCTTGCGAAATGGAATCAGGAATTGAGTTATCAAATTCCTTCGAGTATTTTCCCTTTACATACACAGCGTAGTTATTTTTCTTATCGCGAATTGTCATATCAACTGCTGAAACATTTGCATCAGGCGAACTTGCCTGGCGAAGAGTATTTGCTGTGGCTGACTATTCATTTTGATGCTGAGCCATTGCTTTCAGCCGCTTTCTCCTGATCACTCTTCCGAGTAAATAATGTTCAACCCCTTTTTCAATTCAAACCAATTCGCTGGCTGATGGTTTGTACTTTCTTGTATTACAAACGAAGGACGGAAATACTTTAAGACAAAAATTTGCAGTAGAACAAAACAGATAATTTACTTTTTAAAGTACTTGCCTGATTCGAATCAGTTTTTCTAAAATTGATTCCATCAAATCCAGTTTCAGCATATTACTTCCATCTGACTTGGCGATGAATGGATTCGGATGTGTTTCAATAAAAAGTCCGTCGACACCAACTGCAACTCCTGCTTTTGAGATTGTTTCAATGAATTCAGGTTTGCCACCTGTTACACCCGAAGAATTATTTGGCTGCTGAACAGAGTGCGTGCAATCGAGCACCACAGGCACTCCGAGTTTTTGCATTTCAATTATGTTTCTGTAATCAACCACTAAATCAGAATAGCCAAAAGAGTTTCCGCGCTCGGTGAGAAAAACATTTTTGTTTCCTGCTTCAGTGCATTTATCAATCGCGTGTTTCATTGAAGCAGCAGAAAGAAATTGTCCCTTCTTAATGTTCACTGCCTTTCCGGTTTTCGCTGCGGCAATAAT